>DOMW01000216.1:8245-16480 GCA_003510345.1 Clostridiales bacterium
CCCGGCATTGCGGCGGAGCTGAACGGCGGCACGCATATGAGCACGGAGGATGTGAGCGTGATGCGCAATATCCCCGGTATGGTGGTGTTTGAGCCGGTGGACGGCGACCAGCTTGCCCGCGCTTTCCCGCAAATCATGAAGCATAGCGGCCCCGTATATATGCGGTTGTTCCGCAAAGTCGCGCCGCAAACGTTCTTCGCGGACGCAAGCTATGATTTTGACCTGTTTAAGGCCGACGTGATGCAAGAGGGCGCGGATGTTACGCTGTTTGCTTCGGGCATAGAGGTGAAAGAGGCTGTCGCGGCAGCGGAGATGCTGAAAAATGAAGGTATCGCTGCGGAAGTGGTCAACGTACACACGATCAAGCCGCTTGATGAAGAAACAGTGGTCAAATCCGTGGCAAAAACGGGGTGTGCGGTCACATGCGAAAACCACAGCGTTCTGGGCGGCCTCGGGAGCGCGGTCGCGGAATGCCTCGCGAGGAACAACCCCGCGCCGCTGGAATTTATAGGCATACAGGATCATTTTGGCGAAGTGGGAAAAATGAACTACCTGATGGAAGCATTTAAAATGGGCGCTGGTCACATCGCGGACGCCGCGAGAAAAGTGATCACTCGTAAAAAAGCCTAAAACAAGGGGGAAAAGAACTATGAGAGAACTTTATATCAAACCGGCAATTCATGAATTTGACGATTTCAAATCGTTTGCGCAGGAGTTTGCACTGAGTGAAAAGGATTTGATTTTGACGAACGAATACATTTACAACCCAATCATCGCGGAAGTAAACCCACCCTGCCGTAAGTTGTTCCAGGAAAAATACGGGGCGGGGGAGCCGGACGATAAAATGGCGCAGGCGCTGATGGATGAAGTGCGCGCGATGGATTGTGACCGCATTATCGCGGTGGGCGGCGGCACGGTGATCGACCTTGCTAAAATACTTGTGCTTTCCGGCAGCGACGATATCTATGATCTGCTGGACAATGCGGACAAGATGACAAAAGGGAAGCAACTGGTAGTGATCCCCACCACATGCGGCACGGGCAGCGAGGCGACGAATATTTCCATACTGAATCTCTCGCGCTATGGCACCAAAAAAGGGCTGGTGCTGGATACCATATGCGCGGACAGCGCGGTGCTGATACCGGAGTTTTTAAAAAGTCTTCCGTACTACGTATTCGCGATGAGTTCCATCGACGCGCTGATCCATGCGACAGAGGGATACCTTTCCCCGCGCGCGAGTTATCTTTCCGATATGTTTGCCGAGCGGGCGATCCGTGATATCATAAAAGGCTATAAGGACATTGCGGAAAAAGGCCAGGATACCCGCTTTGAGAATGGAAAATTGTTTTTGCACGCAAGTACCTGCGGCGGGGTCGCCATTTCCAACCCGGGCGGCGGCATTGTACACGGCATGAGTTACGCGCTGGGCGGTAAATACCATGTGGCGCACGGTGAAAGCAATTATGTGTTTTTTACCAATATACTGCGGATGTACCGCGAAAAAGCGCCGGACGGGAAGATGAAGCAACTGGAAAAGCTGATCGCGGAGGCGTTCCCGGGGCAGGATGCGCTTGACGCGCTGGATGGCCTGCTTAACGCGGTTTATCCGAAAAAGGGTATGCGTGACTTTGGCGCCACGCGGGAGGATATCGCGGCTTTCGCGAAGAGTACAATGGACAACCAGCAGCGCCTTTTGAAGGGGAGCTATACCACGCTCACAGAGGAAGATATACTGCTGCTGTTTGAACAGAGTTATTAAATGGATTTTACAAAGTTCCATTCCCGTTACCTGGCGGTGCTCATTGGCGCGATCGTCATCACCATGGGCAACTCCATTTACGTGAACGGGTTTGGGTATTTTTTGATCCCGGTTTCAGGCGAGCTGGCGTTTTCCCGCAGCACGTATTCAGTCATACTGACGGCTTCCCGGTTGATCGCGGCGTTTGCCGCGCCGTTTTGGGCGGGTATGATAAGCCGTTTTGGCGCGCGCAAGGTCATATTCGGCGCGGGTATGCTGACCGCGTTTGGTTTTGTGTTGCTCGCAAACGCAAACTCTGTGGAAACGTATTTCGCGGCGACCATGGTGCGCGGTTTTGGCAACGCGGCCTGTACGCTGTTTGCCGCCGTCATCATTGTCAATACATGGGTTATCAAACACAAATCCATCATAATGAGCCTCGTAGTCGCCATGACGGGCGTGGGGGGCGTCGTCATCAACATGGTGGTACCCGGTTATATTGTGGACAACGGCTGGCGGAATGGTTTTTTATTTCTCGCGGTTGTGTTTGCGGCGATACAGGTTACGGCGTTTTTGCTTATCCGTTCCAGGCCGGAGGACGTCGGCATGAAGCCATATGGTTACCGCGCGGCGGCGGGCGGCGAGGATGTGGAAACGGTGGGTATGTCTTACAAAAGCGCGTTCAAGACGCCGCTGCCATATTTGCTGTTCGGCGGGATATTCCTGCTTACCACGCCCGCGGGCATGATGTCGCATATGCCCGCTTTTTATGAAGGGACAGGGCTTTCCGCTGTTGAGGCGGGCTATATGATGTCCGTCGTCATGTTCGCCATCATATGGTGCAAAATCATCATGGGTTTGATGAATGAAAAGATCGGGCTGGCAAAGACGAATGTGGCCTATGCCGCCGTCAGCATCGCGGCCTTTTTGTTCCTTGTTTCCATGCAAAGCTACACGGGCGCGGTGATAGGCGCGCTGGGGTATGCTGTATCCATAACGTTCGCGACGGTGATGCCGCCCCTTCTTACCGGTGGCGTTTTCGGCGACAGGGATTATATCAAAATCTATGCGGTGATCAGCATTGCCGCCGTTTTGGGCGACGCCGTCAACATTTCGTTCATGGGCATGACGTATGACGCGACGCAGTCCTATACGGCGGGTATACTGCTGACCGCGGCGATGTGCGCCGCCGGCCTGGTTGTGATACTTGCCACGCTCAGGATGGCGAAAAAGTTAAACCGATAAAAAAATGAAACAGTAGAATGGTACTGATGAGTAAGCGCTGATCAGTTTAGGTCACGCGTCTTTATTAGCCTTTTGTGGGTGGCGGTTTAGCAAGATTTGTCTGTGTTCGGCTAGAAAAAGAGGATTTGAACCCGCCCCTGCACTGTTATTAAAACGGAAATACTTTCCACCGTGGAAAGTTATGACGCTGCCGCTGGGCGTCAAGGGGGGCAGGAAGATTCGGAATTTCTCCCTTAGCCCCCCTTGACAATCCCCCTTAACCCATTGAAACCGACGTAGGCCTGCGACCTTAGTAATCTGGGAAGATTTGCGGTTCAGCAATGCAGACCAGAATACAGAATAATGAGATGGTTTTGTAGGATTGTAAGGCGTGGCATTTCACAATAGTGTGCATCCGCACCCTTAAGGGAATCCCTTAGATGTATAGTTCCAGTTCAATTTGAGACTATACACTTAGTTCAAAAAAAGATACCCAAAATGCTATATAGTGTGTTATACTATCCGTTAATACAATATGTAGCATTTTATTATGTTGCAGGAAAGTTTCGGTTTCAGTATGGGCGGGGCGCACGTGCTGGAATATTTATGTGGTTAAAGGAGAACGGGATGGTCAAATCATACACGGCTGACGATATCGAGGTGCTGGAGGGGCTGGACGCGGTACGGCGCAGGCCGGGCATGTATATCGGCACCACAAGCGTGCGCGGGCTGCACCACCTGCTGTGGGAAGTGGTGGATAACGCCATAGACGAAGCGGCGAACGGGTTCGCGAACAAAGTGAGCGTAACGTTGCATCAGGATCATTCCGTTACAGTGGAAGATAACGGCCGTGGCATCCCCACGGGACTGCACCCCGAACTGAAGATATCCGGCGTGGAGGTTGTGTTTACGCAGCTTCACGCGGGCGGTAAATTCAACAATGAAAATTATGCTTATTCGGGCGGGCTCCACGGTGTGGGCGCTTCGGTGGTGAACGCGCTTTCCAAGTGGCTGCGGGTGGAGGTGGCCCAAAACGGAAAGCTATACGCGCAGGACTACGAGACAAAAACGGACGGCAAGGGCAAGATGCTGGTGGGAAAGCCGCTTGCCCCGTTGAAAGAGGTGGGGGAGACGAGAAAACACGGCACCCGCGTCACTTTTCTGCCGGACGATTCCGTGTTCGACGAAGTGGAAATGAATTACGACACGATCTCGCGGCGGCTGCGGGAGCTCGCTTTTTTGACAAAAGGCTTAAAGGTGGAATTGCGCGATGAGCGCCAGACGGAAAAAGGACGCCCCAAAACGGCGGTGTACCAGTATGACGGCGGCATCGTGGACTTTGTATTGTATTTAAACCGTGACAAAGCGCCGCTGCACGAAGCGCCTATCGTGCTTTCGGGCGGCAAAAACGGTATACTCGTGGACATCGCCATGCAGTATAACGGCAGCTACGCGGAGAGCATTTTTTCTTTTGTGAACAACATCCCCACCACAGAGGGCGGCATGCACGAGACGGGCTTTAAGGCCGCGCTCACTAAAGTGATGAACGAATACGCGCGCGGCGTGAATATACTCAAGGATAAGGATGCGAACCTTGCGGGCGAGGATTTCCGCGAGGGACTGTGCGCCGTCATAAACATCAAAATGAAAAACGTGCAGTTTGAGGGGCAGACAAAGACAAAGCTCGGGAACAACGAGGCGCGCGTGGCGGTGGAAGCCATTGCGTCCGAGCAGCTTTCCGCTTATATGGCCGACCTCAACAACGCGCAGGTGTGCACAAAAATACTGGAAAAAGCCGTCGCTTCGGCGCGTGTGCGCGAGGCGGCGCGCAAGGCGAAAAAAATGGAGCGCACCAGAAGCAAGCTGGAGAGCACGCCGCTGGTGGGCAAGCTTGCGGCCTGCACGGGACGCGACCCCGCGAAAAACGAGCTGTTCCTTGTGGAGGGCGACAGCGCGGGCGGTTCCGCCAAGCAGGGGCGCGACAGGCGGTTTCAGGGCATACTGCCGCTTCGGGGCAAGCCGCTCAACGTGGAAAAAAAGCGCGTGGACCAGGTGCTTGCAAACGAGGAGTTCCGCTCGATCATCACGGCGCTGGGGGCGGGCTTCGACGACTCGTTCGATCTCGGCAGCTTAAAGTATGACAAAGTGGTCATCTTATCGGATGCGGACCAGGACGGCGGGCACATCCGCGCCATATTGATCACGTTTTTTTACCGTTACTTTAGGGAACTGGTGCTGGACGGGCATCTGTATATCGGCCGCCCGCCGCTGTACAAGATTGCCAAAGGCAATAAAATACTGTATGCGTACAACGAAAAACAACTGGAGAAAGCCAAGGCGGAGATTGGCAAGGGCGCGGGCGTGCAGCGTTACAAGGGCCTGGGGGAGATGAACCCCGAGCAGCTTTGGGAGACGACGATGGACCCCGCGAGGCGGTCGCTGGTGCGCGTGACGATAGACGACCTCGCCGAGGTGGAAGAGATGGTGAGCACGCTGATGGGTGACAATGTGGAGCCGCGCAAGCAATATATCAGCGAGCACGCAAACTTCAACAAGAAAGATACTTTTGAGGTTCCTAAGTATGAGCAAGACTAAGCAGGTGGATTATAACGAGCATATTCTGGACAGCGCCCTCGGCGAAGTGATGCACACGTCGTTTATGACGTATGCGGAATACGTGACGCTTGAGCGCGCGCTGCCGCGCGTGGAAGACGGGCTTAAGCCGGTGCAGCGGCGCATACTCTACACGCTGCACGAGCTGGGGATCACGCCGGACAAGCCGTACAAAAAAGCGGCGCGTATCGTGGGCGACTGTTTGGGTAAATACCACCCGCACGGCGATACGAGCGTGTACGACGCAATGGTGCGGCTGGCGCAGAATTTTTCCGTGCGGATGCCGCTGATAGACGGGCACGGCAATTTCGGGTCTATCGACGGCGACCCGGCCGCCGCTATGCGGTACACCGAGGCGCGCATGTCGCCGCTTGCGCTTGAGATGCTGCGCGACCTGGGAAAGGACACGGTGTCCTTCCGCCCGAATTTCGACGACACGGAAAACGAGCCGGATATGCTGCCCGCGCGCTACCCAAACCTGCTGGTGAACGGGGCTTCCGGCATCGCGGTCGGCCTTGCCACGAATATCCCGCCGCACAACCTCGGCGAGGTAATAGGCGGCGTGGTGCACCGCATCGACAGCCCGGATTGTTCGCTTGCCTCTGTCATGCGCCACATCAAAGCACCGGATTTCCCCACGGGCGGGCACTTGATCGCGGGCGACGGCCTGCTGCAAGCGTATGAAACGGGGCGGGGCAAAATACAGGTGCGCGCCAAAGCGCATATCGAAAAACTGAAAAACGGCAAAACGAGCATCGTCATTACGGAGATGCCGTATGAGGTGAAAAAGTCCGGGCTGCTGGAAAAGATACTCTCCATAAGCGAGGGCAGGCGGGAGATTTTTGGCGCGATAGACGACATCCGCGACGAGTCGGACCGGGAAGGGATGCGCGCGGTCATCGACATAAAAAAGGGGCACGACCCGCAAAAGACGCTCAATCTTCTATATAAATATTCCGATTTGCAGACGACGTTCGGCATTAATATGATGGTGATCGCGGACGGCGCGCCCCGGCAGCTCGGGCTGCTGGAAATATTGGATTATTACATCGCCCACCAGAAAAACGTGGTGACGCGGCGCACGCAGTATGACCTTGAAAAAGCCGAAAAACGCGAGCACATATTGCAGGGGCTTATTATCGCCGTGCAAAACATCGATAAGGTTATACAGATCATCCGCGCGGCGGGCAATGTGGAAGAAGCCAAGCACAACCTGATGAAGGTATTTGGCTTAACAGGCGTGCAGGCGCAGGCTGTGCTCGATATGCGGCTGGCGCGGCTGACGCACCTTGAAGTGGAGACACTGGAAAACGAGTACAAGGAAGTGGTGGCGCTGATCAAATATCTGCGCTCCATACTTGAATCGGAAGAAAAGTTGCTGAAAGTTATAAAGGACGAGCTTTTGGCGGTGAAGGAGAAATATGCGGACAAGCGCCGTACCGCGCTTTTGGATGTGGAGGAAGCTTCTATCGAGGTGGATGAGAGCGAGTTTGTGGTATCGGAGGACTGCGCGGTGGTGCTTTCCCGCGGCGGCAATTTAAAGCGCATGAGCCAAAAGGCGCTGCAAAAGGGCATTGAATCCAACGAAATAGAGGAAAAGCACAAGCCCGCGCTGCTTGTTTCCACGAACACGGCGCAAAAGCTGTATCTTTTCACGAACCTGGGCAACCTGTATGTGATGCCCGTGGCAAGCGTGCCGGAGGGGCGCATCCGCGAGGCGGGTAAGTCGCTGAACGCGCTGGTGAGCGGCATAGAGGCCGGGGAAGAGATTTTGAGTATCGTAACGAAGGGCGACTTTGCCGCCGGACTGATGATTTTTGCCACGGAGGGCGGTTTGGTAAAAGCCACAAAAATGGAAGAATTTGACGTGCGCAAGTCGAAAATCATGGCGTGCGGGCTGCGCGCGGGGGACAGGCTTATATACGCGAAGCCGGACGATAAGGAGTCGCCCAATATGCTGTTTGTTACGTCGGGCGGCATGTCCATCAATTTTAAAAAGAGCGAGATATCCGTGATGGGCCGAAGCGGCAAGGGGGTGGGGGCCATCAAGCTTTCGCCCGGAGCGGCTGTCGTTTATGCCGGACAGATCGCAAACACCCTTACGGCGAAGGTGTTGTTGGTGACGGAAAAAGGGTATGCCAAACAAACGCCGCTTGCCGAGTTTGAGGAACAGGGCAGAAACGGCAAAGGATTAAAGGCGTACAACCTCGGGGCGGCGGTGGGTTCCCGCCTGGTGGGGGCGCTGGTGCTGGAGGAAATATCCAAAATCACGACAGTGCAGAAATCCGGCGATATCCAAAAGACGGTGACGGATACCGTGCCTACGGACGCGCGCAATACAAAGGGCGAGCAGGTGGTGCTGGCGCTTATGGGCAACGACGTGGAACGGGTGTATAAGAATATATTTGATTGAGGGGGGCGGTATAGCTGTGTAATTGTATATATGACCTTCGCGATTGTCCTTGCCTTTGAGGGAGTTTTTAGAATCATAGGTTCTGAACCGCCGGAGGCAACAAAATGTGCCACAGGCTTCACGGAAGAAGGGGAATGCCCGGATTCGTATACGATGGTAAATGGAATTTGAGCCCGCACCCGTGCTGCGGTTGAAACGGCGACATTGCCCACCGTGGATAGTTTAGACGCTGCCGCTGGGCGTCAAG
>DOMW01000094.1 GCA_003510345.1 Clostridiales bacterium
TTCAATGGGTTAAGGGGGATTGTCAAGGGGGGCTAAGGGAGAAATTCCGAATCTTCCTGCCCCCCTTGACGCCCAGCGGCAGCGTCATAACTTTCCACGGTGGAAAATGTTGCCTTTTTAACAGCAGCGTAGGAGCGCGTTCGAATCTCGTCTCCCTAGGCGCCGGGGATACGAACCCTCTTTAATCGGTGATTACTTAGCGCAACCCTATAATTTTTTGAGCATTCCAAAATCATTTTCTCTCCATTCCCACGAAAATTTGCAAAAAACCCTCAAACATGTTACCATAACCCCATTGCCGGGAAAATTTCCCGGCGGTGTTTTTTGAACGGAGCGAGCTGAAATGTTGACCGGCATTTTTCAAAATAAAGCAATGATGGGCATGTTCCTGCGCATTGCGCTGCCCGTCGCGCTGCAAAACCTGCTGTCGTTTGCGGTGGGGCTGATGGATACGATCATGGTGGGCGCGCTCGGCGAAGTGGAGCTTTCCGCCGTTTCCGTAGCCAACCAGCCGTTTTTCCTGTACCTAATGTGCATTTTTGGGCTGGCTTCCGGGGCGAGCGTGCTGATCTCCCAATATTGGGGGAAAAATGACAGAGAAGCGATCTCCAAAGTGTTTGGCATCGCCATCAAAATATCCATGATCGCGGGCGCGATAACCATGGTTGTCGTGTTGTTTTTTCCCGAACAGGTGATGCGCGCCTACACAAACGAGGAAGCGGTGATCCCCTATGGCGTTTCGTATTTGCGCATCGTGGGCTTTTCGTATATCTTCTATGCGTTTACCGGCTCGTATACCAACTGTATCCGCAATGTGGAGCGCGTCAAGATCGCGGTGGTCACGTTCAGCATTTCGTTTTTTGTGAATGTATTCTTTAATTATATGTTCATCTTTGGTAGGTTCGGCGCGCCGCAGATGGGTGTGGCGGGTGCCGCAGTGGGAACGGTAATCGCGCGGATCGTGGAGTTTTGTATTGTACTGTTCTACGCGCTGAAACTGGAAACACGGGTGAGGCTTAAGCTCGCCTATATTTTAAGGAATGACAAAGTGCTTTTGAAAGACTTCGGGCATTACGCGGTGCCCGTCGTGATAAACGAGATGATGTGGGCGTTTGGCACATCCGCCCATACGGCAATTTTGGGGCGCATAAGCGTGACGGCGCTCGCGGCGGTGGGCGTGGTAACGAACATATCGCAGATCATGACGGTGCTTATTTACGGCGCGGCGTCGGCCACGCTTGTGATTACGGGCAAGTACATTGGCGCGAAGGACTACGCCGAGGCAAGAAAAGGCGCGCCGCAGCTTGTGGCGCTCAATATATGTATCGCGGTCGTAAGCGCGGGGGCGCTGCTTCTCTTGCGCCCGGCGTTTATTAGCCTGTTCAGCTTGACGGACGCGATGACGGCGGCGACAAAAGCCGTCATAAACAGCACGCTCATTGTGGCGGCGTTCATCATACTGTTCCAATCGGTGAATATGTCCTGCATTGTGGGGGTGTTCCGCGGCGGGGGCGATACGGTGTTCGCTATGTGGCTGGATGTGATCGGCGTGTGGGGCATTGCGGTGCCGCTTGGCATTGTGAGCGGCATTGTGCTGCTTGCGCCCATACCGCTGGTGTTTTTCCTGCTGCGGTCGGACGAGGTAGTGAAAGCGGTGGTGTGCTTTTTGCGGCTCAAGAGCGGCAAGTGGCTGCGCAATGTGACGCGCGATGGCGAAGGGCGGCTGTTGGAGTAATGCGGGAGAGTAAAGCGGGGATTGCCGCGGGCGAATATGGGTTATATAGTAAAGGGCTATTTAACCGGCATGATTGGGTAAAGGTGCGGATATGAGTAAAAATGGGATCATCATGCAGTATTTTGAATGGAACGTCGAGCCGGGGATACTGTGGAAGCAGATGAAGGAGCAGGCGCGGCAGCTTGCGGAAGACGGAATCACGGCGCTGTGGATTCCCCCTGCCTATAAGGGCGCGGGCGGGATACACGACGTGGGGTATGGCGTGTACGACCTGTACGACCTCGGCGAGTTCGACCAGAAGGGTACGGTGCCCACAAAGTACGGCACAAAGGACGAGCTGGTGTGGGGCATTCGCGCGCTGCACGAGCAGGGGATACAGGTGTATGCCGATATCGTGCTCGACCACAAGCTGGGCGCGGACGAGCCGGAGATGGTGAAGGCTAAACAGGTGAACCCGCACAATAGATTGCAGGATGAAAGCGACAGGTTGGAAATACAGGCATGGACGCACTTTACGTTCCCCGGCAGGAAGGGCGCTTATTCGGACTTTGACTGGCACTGGTATCACTTCAAAGGGATAGACTGGGATGAAAAGACGGACAAAAACGCGGTATTCCGTTTTCGCGGCAAGCAATGGGGCGCGGAGGTGGACAGCGAGCACGGCAACTTTGATTACCTGATGGGTGCGGATATCGACCTTGACAACGAGGAAGTGATACACGAACTGACACGTTGGGGAAAATGGTTTGTGCACCTGACAGATGTGGACGGGTTCCGCTTTGACGCGGTGAAGCATATGAAGTTCACCTTTTTCAGTAAATGGCTGGAAACACTGCGGCACGATGAAAAGGACGAGCTTTTTTCGGTGGGGGAATATTGGTCGGGCGACCTTGCGGACTTAAAGCGTTATGTGGATACGACAGAGGGCACGCTTTCGCTGTTTGACGTGCCGCTGCACTACCGTTTTTTCGATGCGGCAAAGAGCGGCGGTACTTTTGACATGCGCGGACTTTTTGACAATACGTTTACGCGGGACAACCCGCTCAAGTCCGTCACGTTTGTGGATAACCACGACACGCAGCCCGGGCAGTCGCTTGCGTCTTTTGTGCAGGATTGGTTCAAGCCGCTCGCCTACGCGGTCATACTGCTTCGGGCGGACGGGTATCCCTGTGTCTTTTACGGGGATTATTACGGCATACCGCACAGCAATATCCCGCCGGGGCGGGATTACCTGCTGCCCCTCATGCGCGCGCGCGTGGAATGCGCGTATGGTACGCAGCACGATTATTTTGACCACCCGAATATCGTAGGGTGGACGCGTGAAGGCGACGAGGAACATGAAAAATCGGGCCTCGCGGTGTTGCTTACGAACGGTGAAGGCGGGAGCAAGGTAATGTGTGTGGGGCAAAAGCACGCGGGTAAAGAATTTTATGACTGCACGAAAAGTATGGAGCGCACCATAACAGTGGGGCAGGACGGCAACGCGGAGTTTTTCGTGAACGGCGGTTCTGTCAGCGTGTGGCGGATGCGGTAATCCTCGTATTATAATCGGCGGCGTAGATATTGGTTCGCCGGGCGGTACAGACTTCTTATGTTGATGGGTTCAGCCTTTCCCGCG
>DOMW01000195.1 GCA_003510345.1 Clostridiales bacterium
CCCGCCGCAGCCCGCGTGGGCCAGCCCGCGCAGTTTTCCGAACACCGCGATGCTGCCGCCCGCGATCACCTCCGCGCCGGGGTTTACATCGCCTACGATCACAATATCCCCCTCGCTCTCGATCCGCTGGCCGCTGCGCACGGTTCCGTTGATGAATACGGACTGCGCGTCAATATATTTACCCGAAACGGAATCGATGTCCTCCGTTCCTTCCGGTATACTGTCTTCCTTTTGCGGGCGCGCCTCTTTTTCGATCGAAAGCTCCACCGGCCGCGCCATATCCGCCTCGTCGCCATACAGCACGTCATGGATATCGAAATCCATCGCAAACACGCGCTTTATTTCATTCCGCTGGGCCTCCGAAAGCTTTTTACCGCGAATGACGACCTTTGTTTGGCTGTCCTTAAAAAAATCCTGGCTCTTCTTCAGCTTTTGCAGCAGCTCCTCCCGCAAAACGGGATACGTCGCCTTTTCCCCCAGCATGATCTCCAGGCCGTTTTCCTTGCCCTTGATTGTCACATTATTCTGCAACGATCTGTCTCCCTCATGAATACATTAGCCCGCGCGGCNNCGCGGGAAAGGCTGAACCCATCAACACAAGAAGTCTGTACCGCCCGGCGAACCAACTTCTGGGCCGGATCCTGTTACGCAAGCAGCGAATTCACCTCCGGCACCGTTTCCGCCGTCGCTTCTTCCTTGCCGTCCAGGTAATACTCTATGATCTCACGCGCCGTACTGATCGCGTGGCTCCCGCCGAGACCATTGGGGATATACACCACCACAGCGATCTCCGGCTCCTCGTACGGGGCAAACGCGACAAACCATGCGTTGTTCTCCAAATCCACATCGTTTACCTTGCCTGTACCCGTTTTGCCGCCGATATCATCCTTGTACTTCCAGTCTTTAAATTCACTTACGGTGGACGTGATTCCGTCCTCGTTCGATACCACGTCGCGCATCCCCTGTTTTATCGCGGCGAACGCTTCTTCCGGCGCTTCTATTTTGTGCCACGTTACGGGCTCCACTTCCTGCACCACGTTGCCGTTGCTGTCTACCACACTGTCCACGATATGCGCGTCATACACATACCCGCCGTTTACCACCGCCGAAACGTACCGCGCCATCGCGATGGGCGTAAGCAGTGTAGGCTCGGTGCCAATCCCCGTCGTAAGCGTTTTCGTGCTGTTCCATATCAGCTCGGAAAGCGCCTGGTTTATCGCGTTGTCCCACGTATTCCGCCGGGCGATCGTCTCGGGTATTTCCATCTTGTCCGCCAGTATCGTACGTATCTCCTCGCCAAGCGACTGCTTGCCCAGGCCGGCCAGCTCCACAAGCTCGGTCGCCGTCTCGTCCACAAGCTCCTGCTCATAGGTTACGCCGCGCTCTTCCCCATAGGTTTTCAGCATACCGGCAATCGCGTCGCGTACGATCTGCGGTTTGTAGGTTTTCTGTTCCTCTATGCTCTTGGTAGAGTCATACAGCACCACCTGATTACCCACCTGCCCGGTCACTTCGGCGGGCAGTTCGATATTTGTTTTTGTCATCAGCCCAAAGCGGTCGCTCCAGTCCACAATGCGGTCGATTTTAAGCCGGTCAGATACCTCATAAAAGAAATAGTTACAGCTATCGCGCAGCGCCTGTACGATCGTTTGGTCTACGTGCGTCATCCATGCGCCCGAGCCATCCGTGTATCCCCAGCAAGCGGGCGCCCTGCCTCCGTCGTTGATGTACGATTCATTGATGTATTTATCGTATTCGCCCTGGTCGTCTATTTTCTCATCGGTAGTGATCACGCCTTCTGTCAGCCCGGCAATGCCAGTCACCATCTTGAATACCGACCCCGGCGTCCCTTTGGAGGAGATCGCCTTGTTGAAAAGCGGCGAAGCCGGGTCGTTGTTGAGCATGTCGTAATCCTCTGTGGAGATGCCGCCCACAAACAAGTTGAGGTCAAAGCTTGGGTAGCTCGCCATAGCCAGCACGTTGCCCGTGTGCACATCCATCACCACCGCCGCGCCCGACTGCGCAAGGTGCAGCTTTTCAAGCGTCGTATCCCCCTGCCTTTTTTTGAGCGACTCTATTTTGTCATAGTCCTCTTTTTCGTCCTCATATTTGCCGAGCTGAAAACGGCGGATCGCCGCCACATTATCCGCAAGCGCCTGCTCAAGCGTCATTTGCATTTGCAGATCCAGCGTCAGCATCACGTTGTTCCCCGCCGCTGCCGGCGTGCTGGAAACCTCCTGTATTACTTTACCGCGGCTGTTTACCTCTACCACGCGCTCACCTTGCCGCTCTTCTGAATTGCCCGTCAGAAAAGACTCAAATGTGTTTTCTATCCCGGTGACACCCACGGTATCGCTCTGGTCATACCCCTTTGCCTCATATTCGGCAAGCCGGTCCTCGTCCACGATCTTCCCCGTGTACCCGATGATATGCGCCGCTACGTCGTCCTTTGGGTAAATGCGCGTAGAGCTTTCCACAACGCTCACGCCCTCCAGTTCATCCGAACGCGCTTCTATCACCGCCACCGTTTCCATGGGCACATTTTCCGCTATCGTGATGGGGATGTACGCCTTGTACGAGTTCAGTTGAATCTCCTGCCAGACGGAAAGCAGCTTGCGCGCCTGCTCATAGCTGTATTCCTCGGGTATGCGGTAACGGTTTCTAAGGTCGCGGTACAAAGCGTCCGCCCCTACGCGGTAAGAGGCGTCCGCCCCTTCCTCCGTCGCTACCGAGACTTGCATATTCTTGCGCCAATTCAGCTCGCGCTTCGCCATGGCTTCCTCGTATCCCACGGACGGCAACCCAAAATCAAAGCTGAATGTGCCGTCTTCCCCGCGCACAATATTAAACGTATCTATGATTTCACCGTCATTTTCCTCTATCAGGCTGATTGTGCGGATCAACACGTCCGTGTAATACGCTTTGTCTGTCGTCGTGTTTTTGGATGGGTCGCGTGTGAATTCCACGTCATAGGTGCTCTGGTCATACGCGAGCGGTATGCCGGTGATATCCAATATCTGCCCGCGCGAACCTTTCACGGGGAGCGTGCGTACTTTTCTATCCTCCGACTGCACCGTAAGCTCGTCGCTCTGCGCCATCGTCAGGTTTGATAGCTGCGCGCCCGCCGCCAGAAACATAACGGAAATGAGTACAAATATTATGAGGAACCTGCTTCTTAATTTCTTTAACATACGATAAAGCCTTTCGCCCTATTGGGGCAGGGCGCCCGTTAGATCAAGTCGTCCCCCGCGTGTTTCGCGCGCGGGCGCATCCAGGAAAGCTGATACAAGCGGGAAAACACCATGTACGCAAGCAGATTCAGCCCGCCCGCCACTGCGGCCGCCGGCAATATCTCGCGCACAACCATCCGCGGCACGGAAAACCGTGCCCCCAGGATGTATACGATCGCTATCATAATAAGCTCCTTCAGCAAATACCCGCCCGCGCCCGAAGCAAAAACCAGCAGGACGTTGAAGCGTTTTATATTGCGGGACAAGAGCATCACCAACGCCGCGGTAGCCGCATAGGGCAGCGCGTACACGCCCAGCGACGTGGAGTACAGAATGTCCATGCAGAGCCCTGCCCCTGCCGCGAACAGCACCGGCGCGGACGTCTTGTCCAGCAGCGCGACACAGGTGACCATCAGCAGCAAAATATCTACGGAGATCCCGGCGATGGAGACCCCTGTCGCGATCGAGCCCGAAAGCAGCACGCCCAGCATACCTAAAAGAGCTAAAACCACATATCTCATGTATGTTTACTCTTCCCCTCCGGCAGGCGGTTCGCTTTCTCCGGCCGGACTTTCTGTGGGCGCGGCGACAGCGCTCTCGTCCGCGATATTGTCCTCCACCACCGTCGTCGTATCCACCACGCGGAACACCACCATCACTTCTTCCAGCCGACGGAAGTCCACAGCGGGCTTGATCCGCACCTGCATCCCCCCCGAACCGCTCTCGGTGCTGGCCACGCTGCCTATTACAAATCCCTTGGGAAAAATATCGTCCAGCCCGGACGTGATCACCACGTCGCCTTCTACTACATCCGCATCCAGAGGCAGGAAATTCATTGCCAGTGTTGTGGAAAGGTCGTCCTTACCGAGCTGCCCTTCCGCAATGCCCACGTCGCGCGTGCGCTCCATAATCGCGGAAACCTTGCTTCTGCTGTCAATAATACCGATCACCTTTGACCAGGAAAGGCCCACTTCCTCCACGCGGCCCACCAAACCATCCGCTGTGATTACAGGCATGTTTTCCGTTACGCCGTCCCGCGCGCCGAGGTCTATTGTAAACGCGTCAAACCAGTTGCTCGGGTCTTTCCCCGTTATTCGGGCAACTTTCAGTTCCTGTCCTTCGTTATTTTGCTTGTACTCCAACAATCCGGAAAGGCGTTCGTTTTCCGCCACAATCTCGTCATACTTGCTAAGGCGGCTTTTGTACTCGGAAAGTTCGGCCGCAAGCTGCTCATTCTCCGCCTGATAATCCGCGTTTTCATTGGAAAATGTATCCGAGATGGAAGCCGACAACTGATAAAAAAACGCCTGCAACGGCGCAAACGCGTCGCCTACAGCGGTGGCTCTCCCCGATATGGCGTTGGAAGACGCTGTCGCCGCCACCAGCAGCACCAACAATACCAGTACAACGACTGTCACAATAAGCGGTCTATTTCGCAAAACGTTCAATACGTTCCCTCTCCATCAGCCTTGTCTGCGCTATCTCCACACAGCTATACACCTGCGTATTATACCATATTATTCTCTTTTTTGAAATGGGAAATATGAAGTTTTTGTAACATTTAGCCGGTGTACGCGGGGAAACCGGCTGTAGCAGGCACTTTGTGTGCGCGGTGGTTGCCGCTGATGACTACAATGGAAAATATTCTTGCGTTTGCTTTGGGGTATTCCTTTGTGGTCAAGGAGCCTGCGGCGCATTATATGCCTCCGGCGGTTCAGAACCTGCGGTTCTAAAAACTTCCTTAAAGGCGTGCCAGTTCCGGCAAATAATAAAGGAGTGGTTTGGTACAAGCTTCACCGAAAACGGTCTTAGAAGCAAGGATTCTCAAGGAGCGCAGCGTCCTTGAGCCGCCGGAGGCATTTCAATTATCCCACAGGGATACATTGACCCAATAGGAATACCCAAGTGGAAATGAAAGATATTGATGTGGCGCTGCCTTTATTTTCAAACCCCACGATCTTTCAATGTTACATAATGGGCCAGTTTTACAGCTTTTTGGATTTCTCTCACATAGCTGTCACGTATCTCTGCGTGCTTAACTATCGCTTCAATAATGCTCCTATTGTTTAAAGAATCGGCATACTTGATACCAAACAAATGAACATAGGCTTCTTGCTCTCCTTTTGGAGCATTGTCATACATTCTCCTTAAAATCTGTCCGAGCTCATATTCTGAAACCACTAGTAAACACCATCTTTCCGTGGGAATATATGTAAACCATATCACCTCTATAACGTAGAGTCAAATAATCAACGGACCACCCGATGGCAAGGCGCAACTATTTATTACTTACTGTGTGAAAGCATATAACAGTTCGCGGCCAGCAAGAAGTACACACGATAAGTGTTCCTTTTTCGTGCCGTTTCGTGTATAATTCATAGGGTAAAGTTTGCAGCAAGCCGCCAAGCGCGGCAAGTATTTTGGGGGAATAAATGAAATTATTGGTGGATACACACACGCATACGGTCAGCAGCGCACACGCATATTCCACGCTTAGGGAGAACGCGCAAATAGCATATGAGAAAGGGTTGGAAGCGTTTGTGTGTACTGACCACGGTCCGGCGCTCGAACATTGCGCGCCCGAGTACGCCATCACATCCGTGCTGCGGTTCGTACCGGATGTGATAGAAGGCGTGCGCATGATAAAGGGCGTGGAGCTGAATATACTGGATTATGAGGGGCAGGTCGATATTTCGGAAAAAAGGCTGGGCGCGCTGGAGTTTGTGATCGCGTCCATCCATAGCGAGGTGACGCCGTATCGTGTAGGTACGGTGGAACAGAACACCGCCGCGATGCTTATGGCACTCAAAAATCCGCATGTGGATGTGATCGGGCATCCGGGCAACCCGGCGGTTCCAATCGACGCGGAGGCGCTTGTGAAGGAAACGGGCAGACTGGGAAAACTGGTGGAGATCAACAGTCATTCGTTTCGCGCGAGAAAGGGGAGCGGGGAAAACTGCCGCCGCATCATAAAGCTGTGCAAACAGCATGATGTACGCATTGCGGTGTCGTCCGACGCGCATAGTTGCTATAGCGTAGGGGAATTCGGCAACGCGATAGAAGCGCTTGCGGACTGCGGGTTTCCGGGGGAACTGATCGTGAGCGAGAGCCTGGAACGGTTTACCGCGTATTTGAAGGAGCGAAGAAGATAGCATGAGGAAGGAGCGCTGGTTCCGCCATTACAAAAAAGAGATCAAGCGTTTTTTCAGGCGGTTTAAATATCCTGTGATGATCGCAACTGCCGCGGCGGCGGTGCTGGTGATCGTATTTGCGGTGCTGCCCCAAAGCGGCGGTGAAGCGGAAGAAACGCCTGTGCCGCAGCAAGGGCAGCCGGGGGATATCTACGAAGGGGTAGACGAGGAGACGCTTGCCGGCCTTGCGGGAACGGATACATCGCTGCTTGAGCAGCAAGAGGAGCGGCGGATGGCCATAGGCGTGACGCTGCTTTCCGTGCGGAGCGGGGACGAGGTGCTGCTTGCCGGACTGGAGCAGGCGGCAGCGGCGGACCGGGAGCAGGGCGTATTGGAAGACTTGATGGTATATGACGCGCGGGGCGGCCCCAACCAGCAGATACAGGATGTATATGCCATGCTGAACAAAGGCGTGAGTGTGCTGGTCGTGGCGAATACGGAACCATACAATTTCAGCAAGATTGCCGAGATTGCGGGGCAAAGCGGCGTGCAGGTGGTGGCCTGCGATATAGACGCGCAGAGCGGGTTTGCCGTGAACGTGCAGAGCAAGGACGACATTGCCGCGGCGTTTTCGCAGTTTTTGAAAGGGGCGGGCATGCAGTCTACCGAAGTGCTGGGCGCGGACGCGGCGCAGATCGAAACGATGAAGCAGACGCTCGAAGTGGGTGCGAGCTATGACGAGATGTGGGACGCCATTTACGCGATCGGTGTGGCGATAGGGGACGGGCAGCCCATACAGAGTATGGCGGTGTTCGATTATAACTCAAACGACGTGCTGCGCGCGTGGCTGAAGGCGGACGTTGCGCCCCGGGCGTTTGCGGGCGTCGCCACCGTCCGGTTCATCAAAACATGGTACGGGCTTTTGAACGGCGGCGTGGAAGTTGTGACACAGGAAGCGACCGAGGAAGCGGAAGCGGTAACAAAGACCGTATCCATGACGCCCGCGGATATTACATGCTACGCCGCGACGACGGCGGAGAATACGGGCGGCGCGGTATACGCGTTCGCGAAGAACCTAATGCAGGGGAAAACATTGCCGCAGCAGGATTATGTGTACACGCTTCCGGGCGCGGAGGCAATCACGGCAGATAACCTGAAGGCGTATTACGACAAAATAAAGGAGCAGGATTCCGGGCTGGTATACAGTATGGTCGATATAAGCGGTATCGACGCACTGTTTACAGGCGCGGCGGCGGCATAAGAAAGAAAGGGCAGAATGGCATATAAATCACTTTACCGCGTGTACAGGCCGGCGGTGTTCGGCGATGTGTACGGGCAGCGGCATATCACGGATATATTGAAAAAACAGGTGGAGGCGGACAAGCCGTCCCACGCATATTTGTTCTGCGGGCCGCGCGGAACGGGCAAGACGAGCACGGCAAAGATATTTGCGCAAGCGTTAAACTGCCTGCACCCAAAGGACGGTGACCCCTGCCGCCAATGCGAAGTGTGCGGGGAAGTGGAAAAAGACGCGTTTGTGGATATTGTGGAGATCGACGCGGCCTCGAACAACGGGGTGGACAATGTGCGCGACATCCGGGAAAAGGTGTCGCTTTTGCCCGCGCAGGGAAAGTACAAGGTATATATCATAGATGAAGTGCACATGCTTTCGGCGGGCGCTTTTAACGCGCTGTTAAAGACGTTGGAAGAGCCGCCGCCCCACGCGGTGTTTATTCTCGCGACGACGGAACTGCGCAAGGTGCCCGCGACAATACTCTCGCGCTGCCAGCGGTATGATTTCAAGCGCATAACCGAGGCGGATATCGTGGCGCGGCTTGCGTTTGTGGCGCAAGAGCAGGGGGTAGAGTATGAGGAGGAAGCGCTCAAGCTGATTGCGGCGCAGGCGGAGGGCGCGATGCGCGACGCGCTTTCCATTATGGATCAATGTATCTCCGGCGGCGGCGCGCTGACGAAAGAAGCGGTGTTTAAGGCCGTGGGCATCGCGGACGCGGAGGAGACAGGGCAGCTTGCGCAGGCGGTGCTGGAGGAAAACCCGGGGCAAGCGCTTTCGCTGCTAAAGCATATGCTTGCGGAAGGCGTTTCCCCGAACAATATATTGCGGGATACCATCGTTGCGCTTTCGGAAGAATTGACAAAAAACGCGCGCGACCCGTACAAGTGCGCGAATACACTGCGCAGCCTGGAAGCGTTGATCGGCGCGCAAACCAATATGCGCTACGCGGGCGTGCCAAACGCGGTGCTTTGCGCCGCTATTGTGCGGGCGGCATGCAACACAACGGATATGGATACGGAGGATGTGGAGCTGCGGCTTAAAAAGCTGGAGATGCGGGTGGACAAGCTGGCGCGGGGCAATGTAGCGCCGTCACGGGACGGCGGGCACAAGCCGCTTGTGGAAAAACAGCGGGAAACCCAGGAGGCGGCGCTTGCGCGGGAAGAACCCCGCGTGGAAGCGCGGCATAGCGGGCAAGCGAAGCAACCCCTGGAGCAGCCCGGCGTGCGGCAGCCGCAAGGCGAGCGAAAAGAGGGCGGTGAACCTAGTGTTCAAGCCGGGGAGGGCGCGTTTTCAAGTGAAGAACTGGACGCCGCGCTTAAAAAACTGAAGGATGGCATTTTGCACCGCAACATGGTGCTGTACCCGGCGGTGGACGCGGTGAAAGCGCTTTCTGTGCGCGGCGGCAGGCTGGTGCTGCATGTGGAGGAAGCGGATGAATTGATGGCGCATATGCTGGCAAATGAGACGAGCGCGGACGATGTGCGGCCTGTGGTAAGCGAGGTTTTCGGCAGGGAGATGGCGATCGCGTTTGCCCGGGCGGAAAGTGTGCCACAGGGGAAGGAAACCGGCGCGGTAAGCGAGGTGGCGGAGGAACTAATCGGCGTGTTTGGCGCGGAAAATGTGGAAATAAAATAGTGATAATCGCAAAGGAGAAGTACAATGGCAAAAGGCGGATTTCCCGGCGGCGGGATGAACATGCAGAATATGATGAAGCAGGCGCAGCAGATGCAGCAAAAGATGCAGCAGATGCAGCAGGAGCTTGAAGAACGCGAGGTGGAAGCGACCGCGGGCGGCGGCGTGGTGAAGGTTGTGGCGACGGGCGGCAAGGTCGTAAAGAGCATCGAAATAAAGGAAGAGGCTGTGGAC
Organism: Clostridiales bacterium; assembly: GCA_003510345.1. Taxonomy (GTDB): domain Bacteria; phylum Bacillota; class Clostridia; order Christensenellales; family Christensenellaceae; genus UBA5399. The sequence goes on from DOMW01000195.1 coordinate 9,522, forward strand.
CCGGACGATGTGGAAATGCTGCAAGACCTCATTATCGCGGCGGTGAACGAAGCGCTCACCAAAGCGGACGAGATGGTGCAGGGCGAAATGTCTAAGATCACGGGCGGTATGAACCTCGGCGGGTTGTTCTAAAGCGCGATGGAGCAGATGGAGTATTTGCAGCGGCTGGTGGCGCAGTTTGCACGGCTGCCGGGCATCGGCACAAAAACAGCGCAGCGGCTGGCCTATCATGTGATCAACATGCCGCCGGAGGATGTGAAGCAGTTTGCGCGCGATATGTTTGACGCGCGCAGTAAAGTGCGGTATTGCGCGGTGTGCGGCAACCTTTCCGAACAGGAGCTGTGTGAAGTGTGCGCCGACCCAAAGCGGGACGCTTCGGTGATTTGCGTGGTAAGGGACGCGCGGGATGTGCACGCCATCGAGAAAACGCATGAGTACCGCGGGCTGTACCATGTGCTGGGCGGCACGATCTCGCCGCTTGAGGGAACCGGCCCGGACGACATAGCCATCCATTCGCTTCTGAAAAGGCTGGAAGGCGATGTGCGTGAAGTGATTCTCGCGACAAACCCGGATGTGCAGGGAGAGGCGACGGCAGCGTATATCGCAAGGTTGATCGCGCCGCTCGGGCTTGTTGTGACGCGCATTGCGCACGGTGTGCCGGTGGGCGCGGAACTGGAATACGCGGACGAGGTCACGCTTGCGAAAGCGATCGAAGGACGCAGGCAGATGTGAGCGAGCAATGAAATACCTAACGATAAAAGAGCTTTATAATGAAGTGATGGCCTGCGAAAAATGCAGGCTTTCCAAAAATCGCAGTTCGGTCGTGTTTGGCGAGGGGAATGTCCATGCGGATATTCTTTTTATTGGCGAAGGGCCGGGCGCGCGCGAGGATGAAACGGGCCGCCCGTTCGTGGGCCCGGCGGGGCAGTTGCTTGATAAAATGCTCTCGGAGATCGGCCTTGTGCGGCAGGATGTGTACATTGCCAATGTGGTGAAATGCAGGCCGCCGGCAAACCGCGACCCACAGCCGGACGAGCGGGCGTGTTGCATCGGGTACCTTAGGGCGCAGGTGGCATTTATCAAACCCAAAGTGATCGTGTGCCTGGGAAGGATAGCGGCAGGGGTGATTTTGGGGCGGGAGGTACGCATGATGAAGGAGCACGGCGTGCCTGTCCATGTGAAAAACTTTACCATACTGCCCACGTTCCACCCGGCGGCGCTGTTGCACAACCCGGGCCATGCGGAAGACGCGAAAAAAGATTTTCAGGTCATCGCGGATATTGTTAGGGGAACGGCACATGCTTGAAGCGCTGTATGACAGGATGGAAAAATTCTATGATGGGGAGCTGGTGCTTGGCGAGGGGCCGAAGAACGCCGCGATCCTTTTGATAGGCGAAGCGCCGGGCAAGGACGAGGTGCGCGAAAAGCGCCCGTTTTGCGGCAAGGCTGGGAAAAACCTCGACGCGTTTCTTCAAGCGATTCACATGGAGCGGCAGGATATCTACATTACAAATGTGTGCAAATTCCGCCCATTTAAGGTGAGCGAAAAGGGGACGGTTTCAAACAGGCCGCCTAAAAAATGTGAAGTGCGGCAGGCACTGCCTTTTTTATATGAAGAGATCGGGCTGATTGCGCCGCGGTTGATTGTGACGCTGGGCAACACGCCGCTTCGTGCGTGCTGTGGCGCGTTTGAAAAGAACATAGGGGAGATGCACGGCAGAGTTGTTAACGTGGCGATAGCGGAAAGGGAATACCCGCTTTTTGCGTTGTATCATCCGGCAAGTGTTATATATAATAGGAGTTTGAACGCGGTTTACGAAGATGATTTGCGGCAGCTCGCGCAGTATGTGGCGGGTATGGGGAATGGAAATCATCCACCGCGAAACGGACACCGGCTGTGAAATCGGATTTGAAAAAATCGCCGATTGTTGGGACATAGAAAAAACATACGGAAACTGAAAAAATGCCCGGATGATACTGTCGGGTGATACTGCCGTGCCACAGGTGCTTAGGTAAGCGCTGATTAGAGCAAATTAACTTAGCGTCGGGTAATTAGGTTTGAGCAAAATTGGTTTCAGGCAAGGCGCGCAAATGCAGGCATATCGGCACATATGGCAAGTTTGCGCAACGCGGCATGAAGCCAATTTTGCCAAAGATGATTCCCTATGTTAAGTTAATTTGCTCTAAAACCCTTCCCCCACAAGATACTGCACATTCAGCGGCAGTTTGTTGAAGATGCGCACATCCCCGCCAAGCTTGCCCAGCGTTTTTTCCAATACGATGTACTCCCAGTCCATCACCACATCGTCCCAGCTTTTGTCAAACCCCTGTAAGCCCGCATCCATCATAAACGCCATCTTCTGCGGTAATTTGCCCTCGTAATCGTCGGTCAGCGCGCCATAAAATTCCTGGCATTCGGTGTAACCCGTATTGTGCATGGTGGCGTAGCCCTTGAGGCGCGCAAAATTTTCGATGGGCTTTCCGTCCACGCCCTTGAATTCTCCGGCGCGCGCGTTGTAATACGCGATCATTGCCCGTTCATGTTCGCTGCCGTCAAGCTTTTTTTCCACGATTTCTTTGAATTGATCCACGGAGTACGTGAACGCGTCCTCGAGGAAAGTCATGTTCTTCTTGTATTCCGCGGTAAGCCCGCTTTCATCCTTTACGCACTGTACGGACATGCGGGTGGAGCCGGCAAGCCCGTCGCGTTTTGCGCCCGCGCCGATGTGAACGATGTCGCCCTCCTGTATTACGCGGTTGGAAGCTTTGCCCACGAGCGTCCAGTTGTTCCTGCCGGATGTCACCATCGTGGGATACGCCAACTCTTCCACACCCAGTTCATGCGCGATAAGCGCGCCCCACGCGGCAACCTGTGTCTCGTACATGCCGGGAGAAAGTACACGGAGCATTCCCTCCAGCATCACATCGGTCACGAGCGATGCTTCCTCACAAAGCTTCAGTTCCAGTTCGGACTTATTATATTTGATCGCGTAATACTCTTTTGAAAGATCCTTCACATTGCCCGCGCCCACATAGGCCGACACCATATTATATAAACTGAGCGGCAGTACGGCGCGCGTCGTGAGTAAGGCGATATTTGCCGGTTTGCCGCCGCAAGCGGCCTCGATCGCTTCGTGCGGGTGGAGGATCCCTTTCGGGTAAGCATCGCCGTAATCCGCCTTGAAAATATCGGTGCGGAATATTTTGGCGTTTGCGCGCTTGCTGAACTGCTCGCAGACAATGCCGCTCTCAAGCCCCGCCAAAAATACAAACCCGTCTTTGCCTATCACGCCCGCGATCGGTTCCACGATGATATTGTTGTTACCGCCCAGATAGGGCACGTCGCCGCAGTAATGTTCATCCGAATAGACGACGCCACAATCAAACCCTTCCCTTTGCAGCATAGCCCACACATTTTTTTGCCGCCTTGCAAATTCTTCGGGCGGCAGCCGGTATTCCTTATCAAAAGAAGGGGCAGCGCTGAGCACGCTTTCAACAATCTGTGCCTGTTTCCGCCATTTTGCAGATTGAAACATTTTCATCACATCCTTTATAAATTGTGTAGAATCATGGCAATTGGAGCAGTGGTATACATTTAAGTATACTCAGGCTGTCAATAAAGGCACGACATCTGCGGCATCATCGCATAACCACGCGACCTCGGCGAATCGGTTATTCTGTCTCGCCCGCGTGGTTATGTGATTCCTTGCACCTGGACCTTTCTTGACAGCCTGCGCAGAGTATCAAATTTTTACTGTATTTTAGGTTTTTTGACACTCTAAGTATACATTTAAGTATACTGCGTTCCCGGGAGGGGCGCAAGGGGTTTGGGCGGGAATACTATCCACTGTAAAATGATATGTGAAAATATAGTCTTTCTATACCATTTCCAACTGAAGCCGCTCCCCGCAGCAGCGTTGCGGAGAATTTGACCCAAAGGGATTAAAGTATGCGGCTTAGGGGCAAGCCCCTAGGTAACCGCTGATTAAAAGCCATTTTACTAACCCATCCATCCCCCAAACGCCACAGAGACAGGGGGATAGAGGTTGAGCATCTGGCCTGACGCTATGAAAACATACCGGGGCAATACACGTATTCATGCTTTATCCGGCTTGCCCCAGCATAAACAGATTGGCGCAGACCCCGAGAATGTATGCATGGCTTTGGTTTTTCTCTATCCCACGGTATGCACCTTGCGGTATCCGAACAGCTTTTTTATGATTAGAAATACGTACTCCACTTTGCTGCGCACACGCGATTTCTGATACTCGATGTGCCTGTCCCAATC
>DOMW01000031.1 GCA_003510345.1 Clostridiales bacterium
TACACGACAAGCGATGTTGTGGAGAAGTTTTGCGAAGAAGGCATAAGATATGGCGCGGCGGCCATTTGTGTGAACCCGGTGCATGTGGCGCTTGTCAAAAAACACCTGATGGGCACAGGTATAAAAACATCCGTCGTCGTGGGGTTCCCCCTGGGCGCGAATAAGACTTCCACAAAAGCCTTTGAAACACGGGAAGCCGTCCGCGACGGCGCGGATGAAATAGATATGGTGATCAATATCGGCGCCCTTCGGGAAGGCGATTACGCGTATGTGCTGGAGGATATCAAAGCGGTTGTGCAAGCGGCGGGGCGCGCCGCCGTAAAAGTTATCATCGAGACATGCTATCTTACGAAGGAACAGAAGATAAAGGCTTGTGCGCTAAGCAAGCAAGCAGGCGCGGCTTTTGTAAAGACATCGACCGGCATGGGCACGGGCGGCGCTACGGAAGAGGACGTGCGGTTGATGAAAGAAGCCGTGGGCGAAGGCATGTTTGTAAAAGCATCCGGCGGGGTAGATAACCGCGCGGCCGCGTACAAAATGCTGCGTGCCGGCGCGGACAGGCTGGGCGTGAGCAGAGTCCCGCAGATCGTAGCGGACGACACCGAACAAGACAGCGTATCCAAGCACAACCAGCCGCCTGTGTGCGGCTGATGTCAATGTCATATAGGTAAGCGTTGATTAAATCGCAGTTAGATTTGCGGCCTTTTTGTGGTCGGCAGTTTAGCGAGGTTTGTCTATGTTACAGTTATGAAAGCAGGATGTGAACTCGTTCCTGCGCTGTTGATGAAAGGGAGTCCTTCTAAAAACTTCCTAAAGGGCGAGAGTCTTACTGGAAACGGGTTTAAAGCGAGGATTCTCAAGGAGCGCAGCGTCCTTGAGCCGCCGGAGGTATTTTATTCATCCCGTAGGGATACCTTGACCCAATAGGAATACCCAAAAGCAAACGCAAGCTATTTGCACAATAAAATACGGGTTCGTATTCGGATGGACATGCCTAACTGAAGCATAGACAAACCCTGCTAAACTGCCGCCGCACTAAGGTCAAAAAGACGCGCGGCCTGCAAGGAGCAGCGGTCACCTGGAAAAACGCACACTACACCGTCATACACCGTGCATTCTTACGACCTCCGGGTCGGCGTAGATATCGTATTCGTCCATGTTCCTGCTGGAAAATTCGCTCACCACGCAGCCTTCCGGCCCGCCGCAGATCCAGTGCATAACACCGGGCTTGAGCGTGCATTGGTCGCCCACGTTCAGCACGGTTTCGTTGAACACATGGAATGCGTCTCTTTTGTCCTCGGGGATTTTCGCTTTGATATCCGTAATCGCGCCGCCGCCCTCCGTATAGACATACAGCGTGCCCATGCGCACACGGAAGGTTTCCTCCTTGCCTATATCGCCTTCAAACGGCGGATGTATCTGCTCCGGGCAGATCTGGCCGGGAAACAGCACCATCTCCTTCGCGGCATACCGCTCCGTATTGATATAGATATGTATTTCTATACCGAATTCATCCAACCGGCCAAGGCCCATATCCGCAATCTCAAGGTTTTTCTTTTCTTCATCGTTTAGGTAAATGTGCGCTTTATCAAAATACTCGATCGCTTTTAAGCGCGCTTCTTCCCTTGTCATGCCCATACTGTTTTATCCTCCAACTTTTACGCGCAGCCCGTGTTCCGCCATACTGTTTTTGATTCGTTCCACATCGGCGTCCGTAGGCGTATGCGCGCCACAGTCATATTCTCTTCCAATCTTAGTGTATTTTGCGATTCCAAGCTCGTGGTAGGGCAGCAGATGTACCTCCGGCACGCCCGTCTCAAGGGCAAAGTCTATCACCGCGCGTATATTTTGCGCATCGTCGTTGATGCCGCCCAAAAGGGGGACGCGGTAGATGAGGTTTGTGCCGTCCGCCGCGAACCGCCGGGCGTTTTCCAGAATCAGCTTGTTCGATACGCCGGTAAATTTCCTGTGCTGCCCATCGTCCATATGCTTTAAGTCATACAGTACCGTATCGCAATGTTTAAGCACCGCGCGGGCTTTCTCATATGGCGCGAAGCCCGTTGTTTCAATGGCCACGTTAAGATGCTTTTTCTTCAAACCCTCCGCGAGCGCCGCCGCAAATTCCCACTGCATCAGCGCTTCACCGCCCGAAAGCGTCACGCCGCCGCCCGAGTTTTTATAAAATACCCTGTCTTTTTCCACCTCGGCAAGCACTTCGCTCACAGTCATTTCCGTGCCGGAAATCTCCCTTGCACCGGCATAGCAGACGTCTGCGCACGCGCCGCACGCACTGCACGCCTTAAAACCGTTCGGGCAAACGTCGCTGCATTTGCCGCACCCGATGCACTTTTCCGGCGTATGCAGCAACTGGCGCTCCATGCGTTGCGATTCCGGGTTGGAACACCACGCGCACGAAAGCGGGCATCCTTTTAAAAACACCACGGTGCGCACGCCGCTTCCGTCGTTCACGCTATATTTTTGTATGTTAAAAACTACGCCTTTTTTCTCCACGTACAGGTAGTCTCCCTAAATCTGCTGCTCGGTGCGCATGATGATACTGTCCTGCACCTCTTTTGATATCTCGTTGAAGAACGCGCTGTAACCCGCAACGCGCACCACAAGGCTGGCGTATTCCTCCGGGTTTTTCTGCGCCTCTTTCAGCGTATCCGCCGAGACGACGTTAAACTGCACATGCGAGCCGCCTAGGTCGAGGTAGGAACGTATGAGCGAACTGAACTTCTCAAGGCCGCCCTCCGCAAACAAAGGGCCGGGGCTCATCTTCTGGTTGAATATCACACCGTTGCCGCAGCGCACATGGTCGAGGCAGCTCACCGATTTAAACACGGATGTCGGGCCGTTTTTATCCAAACCGTTCTGCGGGGAAACACCGTCCGCAAGGGGTTCGCCGCTCTTCCTGCCGTCCGGTGTCGCGCCTGTGGCAAGGCCAAACGCCACGTATGAGGAAACGGGCATAAGCGCCGGGTTGAACGGGCCGCCGCGGTATGTCACATGCGGCTTCAGTTCCTTAAAGAAAGCGTCTGTCACGTATTTGGCAAACATGTCCGCCTCCGCGATGTCGTTGCCGTATTTAGGCATCCTGTTTTTCAGTTGCAGCCGCAGGTCTTCGCGCCCTTCAAAATTCGTATCCAGCGCGTCCACAAGCTCCGCCATGTTGATGATCTTGTCGTCAAACACGGCTTTTTTTATGGCCACGAACGAATCGGCGGCGTTGGCTATGCCTATGCCAAGCGGGCCTGTCCAGTTGTAGCGCGCGCCGCCGGCAGTCACATCCTTACCCGCCGAAATGCAGTCGCCCACCAACATGGATACATACGGCACGGGGGAAAGCTCCTCGTGCGTCATATCGATCAGGTTGTTCGCGAGTACCATATGCTCCACGGAATAGTTTAACTGTTTTTCATAGGCGGCCAGCACGTCGTCAAATGTCTTGAACTCCCTGGGGTCGCCCGTTTTGGGGCCGACCTGTTTGCCGGTGATGCGGCATACGCCGTTTGAAAGCACAAGCTCAAGAACCTTGATCAAGCTAAAATAACCGCCGTTTGCCCGGCCCCATGTGTTCCGGGGCATGGTCTCAAGGCAGCCGACCGTCGCGTAATCCCGCGCTTCCTCCAGCGTTACGCCGTAAAGCAACATGGAATTGATGAATATTTCGTCATTGGAAACCTGCGGCATACCGTTGCCCATGCGGATCGCTTCGCACGTACGGATCAAAAACTCGTGCGGCGTCTTTTTGTGCATACGCACCGTGAAGTTGGGCTGCCCCAAAAGGATGTGGCAGTGCGCTTCCAGGCAGCGGTAGGAAAGGTCGTTTGTAGCGTCCAGCCCATCCGGGGTCACGCCGCTTATCGCCACGTTGTTGCCCGTGGGCTGGCCGCCTGTGGAAGCGGCGTCTACCGCGTTGTAGATTTTTACGCTCTCCGAGAATTTGATCCAAAGCGCCTCCCACAGTTCCTGCGCCTGCGCTTTTGTGATCTTTCCCGAAAGGATGTCCTTTTCGTAGTACGGGAACATGTATTGATCCATGCGCCCGGGCGTGTACGAGGTCGCGTTGTCGTTTATGAACGGGATGCATTGCACGATCATGAAAGATTGCAGCGCCTCGTGGAACGACGTTGCCGGGTTCTCGGGCACTTTGCCGCATACTTCCGCAATCAGCAGAAGTTCCGCCTTGCGTTCCGCGTCGGTTTCTTTTTCCGCCATGCGGCGCGCTTCATCCGCGTAGCGGCGCGCGAATGTGATAACCCCTTCAATGACGATGAGGCACGCCTCGTAAAACTGGCGCTTCTTCATAGAAGAAGGGTCGCTCATTTTAAGGGCGGCGTTCTTTTCCTCTATATCTCTGCGCAAACCCGCAAAGCCTTTTTGCAATACAAGCTCATAGTCAAGCGCCACATGCCCGAGGCCGCCTGTTTCGTGCAGGCCGATCGTGAACAGCTTGGCGTCGTAAGACTGCAATTTGATTTCATCGTCGTACACCGCGTGGATGCGGTCATTCAGTGTCCGCCCCACCCAGTAGGGATAGATATCGTTTAAAAACTCTTCCTTTACTTCTTTTGATACGGAAAACGAATCCATGTCGCGCGTCTCGAAAAGGTCGATCTCGTCTTTGATCCACTGCACGCCGTATTCCGGGAAGATCTCCGCGCTCCTTGGCTGCGAAGCTGTTTGCCCCACGATAATCTCATCCGGTAAAATATATACCCGCATCTTTTCAAGCAGGTCGCGCAGCGCCATCGCCCTGCGGATCAATATGGGCTGCCCTTCCGTTTCCCTGTACGACTGCGTGATAATGCGCGCGCGGTCGCACAGCAGCCGCTGTTTGTGGCCGATCACCTGGTTCTTTAGGCGCTGGCAGCGCGCATAACCCTTGCTTTCCTTGGGCAGCACATCGTTTATGTCAATCGGCACGGTCTTTCTGTAATGATCAAGATACTCTATCATTTTTCTTGTCCCTCTTTCTTTTTTTCTATTGATTACAGCATCTCTGAAATGAGGTTAGTACTGTTTTGCCGCCCCCAACCCTGGGCGGCACTATCCACTTTCGTTTGAGCCTCTAGTATACAATTATACAAAAAAACAGAAAATAATCCTGTACCATATTGCGGTGGGCGTTGGGTAAAGTTGCTGCTTTTTCTGGATTCGTTTAGTGCCGCGTTCTGATATCCCGCAATATTACGGGCAATATATTCGGCTATATTGCGCTATTCTTTGAGCGTATCAAAGAAAGTTGTTAAATAATATTTACAAACTTTATGCGCGCTAAAAAGCATACAACGTTTTTTTAGGGCATCCGCTACTCTTCGCTTATGAACACTGTATCAGTGTCCCGGCACAGATGCTGCACCGCCGTCCTTCCCGTCATAAGCGCGACAGGCAGCCCGCCCGGCGGCATGATCCGCTGCCCCGCGAAATAGACGCCGGAAATACCCTCAACTGTGCAGGGGTACCTTTTCATGTTCATATTGGGCGCCATCTCCGTCATCCACGAACCTTTCCATGTTCCGCAATACCGCTCATAGGTGAGCGGCGTCGCCACATCGGATACCTCCACCTTGCCACGCATTTCGGGGATATGCGCCGCGAGCGCCTCTATCACCCGGCCGGCAAGCGCCTGTTTTTCCCGCGCGTAAGCGCCGTCCAATTTGGCCTGCTTCCAGAAATCATACGTGTCGCCGTCCAATATGACCGTGATGGCGGACTTGCCCTCCGGTGAGAAATCCGGGTCGGCGGCGTAGTTGTTTACCGTAAGGTATTCATGCGCCTGCGCTCCAATGGCCACAGGCGCGCTTAATTTAAAGATAAGGCCATGCGCATACCCGGTAAGATCCGCGTCTACCCCCAGTGAAACAAACGTCGCCATCGTCGGCTTCGTTACTTTGCGCATCCGGGCGAGCCACGGCGCATGAAGTGGCGGGTCGAACAAATCGCCCGCAAGCATAGTGTCCGTAGCGATGATCACGGCGTCCGCCGGAAGGCGCTTACCGCGCACCAAAACACCCGCCGCCTTACCATCCTTCACGGCCACGCGGTCTACACGGGTATCACAAAGCAGTTTGCCGCCCATCGCCTGAAGTTTTTTTGCGATCCGCCCGACAAACGGCAGCGACCCGCCTTCGGGGAAACCGCCGTCGCCTTGCGCCAAAATCCCCATCGTAAAGCAAAACGGCGTTATGCCGGACTGTTCGGTGGTGCACGCGCGCAGTAAATCGCGCAGCCCTTCATGCTTAAAGCGGTTCAGATACCGCTCGCGGGGGATTTTGGAAAGCGTTTTCATCATACGAAACGCGGAAAGCGCGGAAGTGAGCAACGAAAACGGCACACGCGCCTTTTTTGTTACTCTCACGCCACGCAGGTCGGCGACCGGCATAGTAAGGTTCCTGACTTTACGCACATTGCCGCACAGCTTTTTGATCTCCGCCGCGTCCCCGGGCGAAAGCTCCAAAAAATGCCGCTCGGTGGCGTCGATATCCCGATAAAGCCGAATGGGCACATCGCCGCAGGCATAAGTTAAATACGGTTCATCCGTCCGAACCGCCACGCCGGGGGAAAGCGCGCCCACCGCGCGCCACACTTTATGCAGCATCGTGTTTTCAGCGGAACCTGTCAGCCAGTGCATACCGCCCTCAAACAGATAGCCGCCGCGTTTCCACGAAGTGCAGTTGCCGCCCGCGATAGCGTGGCTTTCCAGTACAGTTGTTTCAAAACCACACCGCTGCGCGTAGATACCCGCCGTAAGCCCCGCTATGCCGCCGCCGACTACAATCACTTTTTTGCTCATACGGATGTTCTCCTCGTGCCCCAGTTGATATCATAGTATAAATATATAAGAGTTGCTGCCCGAAAGCAACAACTCTCATGAAAAATTCGTATCATTTCGGTTGCCGGTTACCTATGCCAGATTTTGTGTGCCGCGCACTACCCGGAAAAGGAACCGTAAATCGACCGCACCCGCCGCGCCGGTCAAAGAGTCTCTCTGGCGCGGGCCACCCGGAAAAGCTTCTGCGCGTCGCCCATGTTGATGCCTGCCGAAGCGCCCGCAAACACATCGCCCGCCACTTTTTGCGCGTCGTTTAAAGTTTCAGACGGATTCGCCAGCGCGGACCGGAACAATTTCTGCACGTCGTCCGTGCGCACGATGCCGTCGCCTATCTGGCTGGTACCTGCCACAAGGTCACCCTTGATGACCACTGTCTTCGTATCGACGATCGTCGTACCGTCCGGCGCGTACAGCGTAGCTGTCATGCCTGTGCCGATCGCCCCGTCATCAGTTACTTCCGTACCGTCCGGCGTTGTCACCACAAGCCGGTACCCGCCCGAAAGGTTGAACTGCTGCGCCAGGTCGGCGACCGTCGTCGCTGTCGGCGCTGACGTCGGGGTGGCAGGTGTTCCCGCTTCAAGGCCGGAAAGCAGGCCGGTTGTATCATCGATGGTAACGGGGCTGCCCGGGTTTTTAATGCCCTCCAGTGTCGGGGTTTCCCCCGAACGCGCCATTTTAAAATCCTCAATCATTAGGATGTTTTCCCCATTCACGGCCACATCCTCAATAGCCCCGGAGACATACCCGTCTTTGCTGAAACGAACGTCATACAGCCCATTCGGGAGGTAGAATCGGTAATCGCCATGCTCTCCCGCCAGCATATACGCGACCCGCGTCGTACTATTCGCAGGGTAAACCTCCACCCTTACGCCCGAAATCCTTTCTATCCGGTCCGCTTCGTAAATATAACCGAACACGTGGTAGCCGCTAGCCATCAGGGCGTGTTGGTCGGACACGCGCCCGCCGGATACTGTTACCCCCAATATCTTGTCGGCATAGTTTATCCTGCTGAAATAAAGCTCATACGTACCGTCCGGCAGGGCAATGCTGTAGTTACCGTTACTATCCGTATCAGCCGTTGCGACCGGCACGAAATCATCCGCGTTGGCATTGTATGCTGTCACATCCACAAGAGAAAGCGCTTGCCCGCCGCCCGAAGCCGTGACCTTGCCGCTTACGGCATAAGCGCCGCCCGCCGAACGCGTAAGCTCAATGTCGCGGCTCTGGCCTTCGCCGGCTACTACCACGTCTTCGAGCACGCCTTCGGCATATCCGCCGCTATTGAAACGAATATCATACAGCCCGTTCGGGAGATAGCATGTGTACATGCCATATTGATTTGTCAGCTCATATGCGACCCGTGTGCTGCTGTCCGCAAGGAAAATCTCTACCCGCGAGCTGGGCAACCCGGTGAAGGTCTCGGCGTCCCTCGCGCTACCGCTTACGGAGTACCCGGTGCTTAACGCGACGTCAAAGCCCGGCACAGGCCCGCCGGATACCGTTAGTTCTACTATTTTATCAGCATAATTGATACAGCTGAAATAAAGCTCGTACGTGCCGTTTGGCAGGCCGATGCTGTAGCTGCCGTCACTGTAGCTTGTCGTAGCCGTTGCGACCGGCACGAGGTCATCCGTATTGGCGTTGTAGGCCGTTACGGTTACGGAAGAAAGTGTCAGCCCGGTGTACTCGTCTGTAGCAACACCACTTACGGCGTAGAAATCGCCGGGATTGCCGGGGTCACCAGAATCACCGGGNNTCACCGGGATCACCGGGGTCACCCCCTGCCGAACGCGCCATCCTATAAGTCTCAACCATTAGGATATCCCCATTTACTTCCACACCTTCGATAATATCAGAGGTATACCCGTCTTTGCTGAGACGAATTTCGTACAGCCCATTTGGGAGGTAGAAGCGATAATTTCCATACTCTCCCGTCAGCATATACGCGACCCGTGTAGTACTATTCGCAAGGTAAACTTCCACCCTTACGCCCGGAATCTCTTCTATCCTGTCAGCTTCGAAAATACTACCGAACACTTGATAGGCGTCGTCCATCTGGACGTTTTGGCCTGACATGCGCTTACCAGCTACCACTACATTCAATATTGTGTCGGCATAATTGTATGTGCTGAAATAGAGCTCGTATGTACCGTTTGGCAGGTCGATGCTGTAGTTGCCGTTCAGATTCGTCGTAGTCGTTGCGACCGGCGCAAAATCATTCGCGTCAGCATTGTAAGCCGTTACCGTCACAGAAGAAATCGCTTGCCCACTGCCAGACGTGGCTTTGCCGCTTATTTCACATGATTCAGTTACAGTACCGGCAACGTAGGCACTTACCTGTTTAGCTACCTCATTTTCGTAGATCAGTTCATACGCTTCGCCCGCTATAGACAGGTTGAATGTTTCGCCCTCCGCCGCAGTATCGGCAACCGTATAAACATATGTAACGAGAGGTACGTCTTCTGCACTAAATCCAGTAGAATCGCCTACAAACGTACCCCTGCTACCGGAGCATGAAACAAATATCAAATTTTCACTTGGTGTTACGTCAATAAAGGCTACCGGGTAATTCACTTGAATTGTAAACGTAATTTGGTCCCCGGGCCATGCTTTCTCGTTATCCAACGATATAGTTGGATCCACCACCGCCAGCGGCGCTATGGGTTCCGCCATCGGCTGTGTTTCCGCCTGTTCGGGCTGGCTTTCTTCGGCTTGCGGTTC
>DOMW01000123.1:0-7041 GCA_003510345.1 Clostridiales bacterium
CACGGCGTCGTGCAGGCGTTCCCCGCCGCTTACGACGCGGGGCAGAAGCACGGCGTAAAGATCATCTTCGGCTTGGAGGGGTATCTCCTCCCCGGCCAAAACGAGCAGGAAAAGCCGAAGACCTACCACATCATCCTGCTCGTGAAGAACGCGACAGGGCTTATGAACCTGTACAGGCTCGTATCCGCGTCGCATATCGAGCACTTTTGCCGCCGCCCGCGCATACCGAGATATCTGCTGGAAAGGCACAAAGAAGGCTTGGTCGTCGGGACGGCGTGCGAGCAGGGCGAGCTTTACGCCGCGCTTCTTGACGGGGCCCCGCAAAAAAGGCTGGAAGAGATCGCTTCTTTTTATGACTACCTCGAGATACAGCCCACCGGCAACAACGAGTTTTTGGTGCGCGAGGGCACGCTTAAAAGCAGCGACGAAATAAAGGAATACAACAAACAAATAGTCCGGCTGGGGGAAAAGCTTGCAATCCCTGTGGCCGCCACGTGCGACGTGCATTTCCTTGACCCGCACGGCGAGTATTTCCGCCGCGTCATCATGAAGGTGCAGGGCTACGCCGATGTGACGCAGGCGCCGCTTTATTTGCGCACGACGGAAGAAATGCTGCACGAGTTTTCGTACCTTGGCAAGGAAAAGGCGTATGAGGTTGTGGTGCGAAACACGAACGCGATCGCGGATATGGCCGAAGATATCCCGCTGTTTCAGGACGACACGGCAATGCCTGTTTTGGAAAACGCCGCGGAGCATATCACGCGGCTGGCTTACCAAACCGCTAAAGAGCAATACGGCGACCCGCTGCCCGAAATAGTGGCGGCGCGGCTTAAGCGCGAACTTGATTCCATTGTAGGGCATGGTTTTTCCGTGCTGTATTACAGCGCGCACCTGCTGGTGAAAAAATCGCTGGAAGACGGCTACCTTGTCGGCTCGCGCGGTTCGGTTGGATCCAGCCTTGCTGCGACGATGACGGGTATTACCGAGGTAAACCCCTTACCACCGCACTATATCTGCCCGGATTGCCAGCATTCCGATTTTGATGTGGATAAGGAAGCGTATGCCTGCGGGGCGGACCTGCCGGATGTTTCCTGCCCAAAATGCGGGGCGCGGTACAAAAAGGACGGCTTCGACATACCGTTTGAGGTGTTCCTCGGCATCAACGCGGACAAGGTGCCGGATATAGACTTAAACTTCTCGGGCGAATACCAGGGGCAGGCGCATAAATACACCGAAGAGCTTTTCGGCAAGGGCCATGTGTTCCGCGCCGGCACCATCAGCGCGATACAGGACAGGATCGCCTACGGATACGTGAAGAAGTATATGGAGGAGACCCAGACGCATGTGAACGAAGCCGAGATGAACCGACTGGTGCAGGGGATCTCCGGCGTGAAGAAAACGACGGGGCAGCATCCGGGCGGNNATGGTTATTGTGCCGCATGACAGGGAGGTGTATGAGTTTACGCCCGTGCAGCGCCCGGCCGATAAAGAAGACGCCGAGTTTATCACTACGCATTTCGACTTCAACTCCATGCACGATATTCTGATTAAGCTGGATATACTGGGGCATGACGTGCCTACGGTCATACGCCACCTGCAAGACTTAACTGGCATAGACCCGCTCACTATCCCGCTGGACGACAGGGAGACCATGCGGCTGTATTCCACGATAGAGCCACTAAAAATAAAGCCCGAACAGCTTTTCGGGATCAAGACGGGCACGCTGGGGGTGCCGGAATTCGGCACAAAATTTGTCCGCCAGATGCTGATCGACACGCTGCCGGAAACGATGGGGGAGATTGTGCGCATAAGCGGGCTTTCCCACGGCACGGACGTATGGCTGGGGAACGCGCAGGAATTGATCAAAGCGGGCACATGCACGCTCAAGGAAGCGATCTGTACGCGCGACGACATTATGAATTACCTTGTGGATAAAGGCGTGGAAAAGCGCATGGCGTTCTTTATCATGGAGGATGTGCGCAAAGGCAAGGCGGCTAAAAAAGGGTTTACGGAGGAACAGGCGCAGGCGCTGGAGGACGCGAAGATTCCCGGCTGGTTTGTGAACTCGTGTAAAAAAATAAAGTATATGTTCCCCAAAGCGCACGCGGTCGCCTATGTGATCATGGCGTATCGCATCGCGTATTGCAAGGTGCACTTTATGGAGGCGTTTTACGCGTCGTATTTTACGGTGCGTTCGGGCGAGTTTGACGCTTCTTTTGTGAAAGGCGGGCTGGAGGATATCCGCAAAAACTGGCACATGATAGAAAACAAGGGAAACGCCGCCACCGCAGCTGAAAAGAATATGGCGACGATGCTGGAGGTAGCGGGCGAGATGTATCTGCGCGGGCTGCATTTTTTGCCGGTAGACCTTGCGAAATCGGACGCGGTGAAATTCACAATAGAGCCGGGCGGGCTGCGGATGCCCTTCCTTTCGGTGCCGGGGTTGGGGGAAAACGCGGCGATGGCGGTCGCCAAAGAGCGGCAGGGGTCGCCCTTCCTTTCGGTGGAAGACCTGAAAAAGAGGACAAAGCTTTCTGCCGCCGTGGTGGGGGAGATGGACAGCATGGGCACACTGGTGGGCCTTTCCAAAACGAACCAGTTGAGTTTGTTTGATGTGTAGCCACTCTTTCAATTGACTATTCACCGACCGGAATATATAATAGGTGGGTGAGTCTTGCAGCAATGTTATGTATTGGTTTATAAAGCAGAGATAAAGGGAGGACAGGCACGTATGAAGACGAGGAGGCGCAGCGTAACAATATTCATAGTAATATTGGCGCTTATCGCGTTGCTCGGATACTTTGTAATCTTTGGGTTTAACGTTGGCATATATGACGTAAGGCCGCTTTCGGGTATCCAGCAGGGCCTTGATATTACAGGCGGCGTATATACGGTGTATCAGGCGGCGGATACGACGACGGCAGAATTTGACGTGGAGATGAACAACACAATATCCGTGCTCCGGAATCGCCTCGATTCAAAGGGGTTTACCGAAGCGACGATCACCCGGCAGGGGTATGACAGGATCCGTGTGGAGATCCCCATAAACAGCACGAGCACGATACAGGATCCGTCTGAAATATCAAAGTATATCGGTTCGCCCGCAAAGCTTGAATTTACAGACCCGAATGGCGCACTCATCATGGAGGGAAATGATATCGAGCGGGCGGTCGCCGATACGGATGAGACTGGCCAGTGGGGCGTATCGTTCCAATTGACGCCTGAAGGGACGGCGAAATTCGCGCAAGCGACCACGGAATTTGTGGATCAGCCCATCAGCATTAAGCTGGATGATACGGTCATATCGGCGCCCACCGTGAACGAGGCGATATTGGGCGGGCAGGGCTTCATTTCCGGAAGCTTTACGCAGGCTTCCGCGCAAAACCTCGCGCTGCAAATACAGAGCGGCGCGCTGCCCATCGAGCTGCATGAAATAGAAGTGCGTTCTATCAGCGCCACGCTGGGGGAAGACGCGCTGCAAAACAGTATTTTTGCCGGTATGGTGGGGCTTTGCATATTGTTCGCGTTTGTGCTCATTTACTACCGGCTGCCCGGTGTGGCGGCCTGCCTGGGGCTGATCGTTTATACGTTCTGCGTGCTGCTGCTTTTGGGAAGCGTGCCCGGGGTGCAGCTTACGCTGCCGGGTATCGCGGGCATTGTGCTCGGCATCGGCATGGCGGTGGATGCCAACGTCATCATATTCGAGCGTTTTCGCGAGGAGTACCGGCTGGGCAAGACGCTGCGCACGTCGTTTAAGGCGGGCTCACAAAAGGCGTTTATTACGATATTGGATTCGAATGTTACCACGCTGATCTGCGCAATCGTGCTTTCGCTTTTCGGCACGGGGCAGATCAAGAGCTTTGCCTATACGCTGATCATCAGCATCATCGTGTCCATGTTCTCGGCAGTCGTCGTATCAAACGGCATTATGCGGTTGTTTATCAATATCAACCCCAAAAACCAGAATGTATTCCTGCCACGGGCAAAAGAGATCCGCGCGGCGGCCTTGCAGAATCAGGATAACGGAGGTGAGACTGTATAATGTTTACCGGTAAATTTAAAATTACAGCCAGCATCTCCATTATTATCATAGTCGTCGGCGTTATATTCGCGGCGGTTTCGGGCGGCCTGAACCTCGGTATCGATTTTACGGGGGGCAGCATTACGACCATCGATATCAAGGAGCAATATGATACGGAAGTGGTGCGCGCCGTGCTGGAGCAATATGACGCGGCCGATTCCCCCATTGTGAAAGCGGGGGACGACAACACCGAAGCCATCATACGCATGAAAGACCTCGGAAACGCGGAAGAGTTGCAAGCGACGGTTTCGGATAACATCGTGGCGGGCATACGGGAAACGTACCCGAACGCCGAGCTTGTGAGTATAGACAGCGTGGGGGGAACCACAAGCGCCGACCTTGTGCGCAACGCGATACTTGCCGTTGTGGTGGCCTGCGCGCTGATGTTGGTGTATATCTGGATCCGTTTTGAGCTTTTCACCGGTGTGGCGGCGGTTATCGCGCTCGCGCACGACGTATTGATCATGATCGCGGTCGTGGCAATCACGCAAATGCAGATCAACAGCGGGTTTATCGCGGCGTGCCTCACCATCGTGGGGTATTCCATCAACAATACGATCGTTATCTTTGACAGGATAAGGGACAACCAAAACGTGCTGCGGTCGCAAAGCTTCACAAGGAACGGGATCGCGGACAGAAGCATAAAGGAAACGCTGACGAGGACGATCAACACCACAGTGACAACGCTGATTATGATCGTGTGCCTGTACGTTTTCGGCGTGGATTCCATAAAGGAATTTTCGCTGCCCATCATCATAGGGCTTTTGGCGGGCACCTATTCCTCCCTGTTCCTTTCCGCGCCGCTTTGGGCGGTGCTTGCCGATAAGGCCGCAGGCAGGAAGAGCGGCAAAGCGGGCAAAAAGAAGGGCGGCAGCAAAGGCAACAAGGGTAATAAAAGCAAGAAGAAATAGCGGTGTAGGAACGATTGAAAAGGCCTTCTCAGTGAATACCTGTGGAGGGCCTTTTTTGGACGCGGCGGTATGAAGTATATCTTAAAACCAAAATGCGAAACAGAGCAAAAAGATTGTGTGGACCGGCTTTCGGGTGAGCTGCATGTGAGCCGGATATTCGCGCGGGTA
Source organism: Clostridiales bacterium (assembly GCA_003510345.1). GTDB lineage: Bacteria > Bacillota > Clostridia > Christensenellales > Christensenellaceae > UBA5399. The sequence goes on from DOMW01000123.1 coordinate 5,161, forward strand.
TTGTGCGCGCGCGGGCTTGCAACTGAGAAGGAAGCGGAAGCATTCCTGCATCCGGATAAAAACCAGCTCAACGACCCATTTTTGTTTTCGGATATGGCGGATAGCGTGAGCATGATAAAGAACATGGTCTCGCGCAAAAAAAAGATATGCGTATATGGCGATTACGATGTGGACGGCGTTTGCGGCTGTGCTATCCTGGTCAAGGCGCTGCGTTCTATGGGCGCGGACGCGGACTGTGTGTTGCCGAGCAGGCTTCAGCACGGGTACGGCCTTTCGCTTGCGGCGGTGGAGCAAATGGCCGGGTTTTCGCTGCTTATCACGGTGGATTGCGGCATCACCAATGTGGAAGAGATTAAAGCGGCGCGGGAGATGGGCATAAAAACCATCGTGACCGACCACCACGAGTGCGGGCCGGTTTTGCCCGCGGCCGATTATATCCTGAACCCCAAACGGCCGGACGAAACATACCCGTACCGCGACTTGTGCGGCGCGGCGGTCGCCTACAAGCTCGCGCAGGCGCTGCTTGGCAAAGAAGCCGAGCAATATATCGACCTTGCGGCGGTGGCGACCGTGGCGGATATTGTGCCGCTGCTTTCGGAAAACCGCGCGCTCGTGAAGCTGGGGCTGGAAAAGCTGAACAGCGCCCCCAACAAAGGGATAAAGGCGTTGTTTTTAGCGTCGGGCATAAAAGGGGATACGATCGATTCGCAGACGGTCGCTTATTCGCTGGCGCCGCGGATCAACGCGGCAGGCAGGATCGCTTCGGCACAGACCGCCTTTTCCCTGCTGATGGAAGAGGACGAGGGCAAGCGCAAGCAGTTTGCGGAAGAGCTGTGCGCGCTCAACGCCCAAAGGCAGGAGAAGCAGGAGCGTATCGTGCGCGAGGCGATGGAGATGGAAGCAAAGTCGCCGGCGGAAAAGCTGATTTTTCATTACAGGGAAGACTGGGATGTGGGCATTGTGGGGCTTGCGGCCTCTAAGCTGGCGGAGAAATATGGGAAACCGGCGGTATTGTTTGGCAAGTCCGGGGAGAGTTACACGGGGTCGGCGCGCAGTATAGACGGGGTGAATATCTATGAAGTTTTGAAGCGGCAGGCCGCGCTGTATGAAAAATTCGGGGGGCATGCGGGCGCGGCGGGGCTGACGCTTGCTGAAGAAAACCTGGACGAGCTGAAAACACGGCTGCGCCGCTACATGGACGAGCGGTATGACGCGGCTTGTTTCCGGCCGGTGAAATATTACGATATCGTGCTTGCCGCGCGCGAGGTCACGCGGGAACTGGTGGGCGAATTTGACCTGCTGCGCCCGTTCGGGCATAAAAACGGGCAGGTGGAGGTGCTGGTCAAAAACGCGGAGATCACCGATATACGCGCGATCGGGGATGACAGGCATTCCCGTTTTAAAGTGAGTGGCAAACTGAACGCGGTGTATTTCGGGGCGCAGTCGCAAAACATTCCCCGAAAAGCCGATGTGGTCGGTATCGTGCAAAGGAACGCTTATGACGACCTGCCGCAAATGGTCGTGAGCGCCCTTTCCGCCGAACCGACGCTGCTTGAACGGTATGAAACCGCCTGCGCGTATGTGCGGGCGAGCGCCGCGCCCACGGGCAAGCACAAGTATTTTATGGACAGGGAAGCGCTGCTTTATGTTTATACTGTTGTAAAAGCGGTAAGCGAAAACGGGACCAGGTTTGATACGGTGGCGGCGCTGCTGGAATTCCTGCGGCGGCACATCAAAAACTTTACGCCGGAGAAGGCGGCCTACGCGCTTTGCCTTTTGGAAGAGCTTGATTTGCTAGAAATAGAAATTGATGATAAAATAAGTATTACTGTTTACGCAGGCAAACGTGAACTGACGGAAAGTGAAATCTACAATAAATTT
>DOMW01000123.1:7059-12719 GCA_003510345.1 Clostridiales bacterium
AGGGGATCATGTTTCGTGATATCACGACGCTGATTGGCGACGGGGAAGCGTACCGTTATGTGATCGATCAGTTTGTGGAGAAAATAAAAGACCTAGAGGTGGACGTTATCCTCGTGCTGGACGCGCGCGGTTTCCTGGTGGGCTCGCCCGTGGCGTACTGTATGGGGAAGGGCGTGGTGCCCATCCGCAAGGCGGGCAAGCTGCCGGCGGATACCTACAAGGTGGAGTTTGACCTTGAATATGGCAGCGATAAATTTGAAATGCATAAGGACGCGATAAAACCCGGCCAAAGAGTCGCCGTGCTGGACGACCTGCTGGCGACGGGCGGCACGGCGAACGCCGCCACGAAGCTTGTGGAGATGGCGGGCGGGCAGGTGGTGGCGCTGGGGTTTGTGATAGAGCTGAAAGGCCTCGGCGGCAGGTCGCTTTTGCCCGGCTACAATGTGTTTTCTCTGGTAGAGTATTGATATTCCGGGAAGGGTGTGCGGAGCTTGACCGATAGCTACAGGGATTTTATACGGCGTCATAAACTGGAATATGACCCCGAGGTGGATAAGGCGTTTGAAATGGGCGAGAAGGCGCACGGCAGCCAGCTCCGCCATTCGGGCGAGCCTTATTTTACCCATCCCCTTGCCGTGTCGGATATCATCGCGGACCTGGGGCTGGACAGCACGACGATCATCGCGGGCATATTGCATGACGTGGTAGAGGATACCGAGCTTTCGATCGACGAGATCGAAAAAGAGTTTAACCCGGAGATCGCGAAACTTGTGGACGGCGTTACAAAACTCAAGAACTATGAATTCCAGTCGAAGGAAGAGCAGCAGTCCGAATCATTGCGCAAAATGTTTCTGGCGATGGCGAGCGATATCCGCGTCGTTATCATTAAGCTGGCGGACAGGCTGCACAATATGCGCACGCTAAAATACCAATCGGAGAATAAGCAGATAGAAAAAGCAAAGGAAACACTGGAAATTTACGCGCCGCTGGCGCACAGGCTGGGTATAAGCACTATAAAATGGGAACTTGAGGACCTTTCTTTAAAATTTCTGCATCCGGACGACTACTTTGAGATTGCCAACCAGATCGCCGCGACAAGGCACGAGCGGGAGGGCCAGCTTGCCGCCGTGGTGAACCTGCTGGAAGAAAAGCTCGCTGAAATGCGCATCAAAGCGGATATCGAGGGGCGGCCCAAGCATATCTACAGTATTTACAAAAAAATGCGGGAAAAGGGCAAGGCGTTTGAAGAGGTCTACGACCTCATTGCCATACGCATTATCGTTTCGAGCATAAAGGACTGCTACGGCGTGCTGGGGCTGGTGCATACGCTGTGGAAGCCGATCCCGCTGCGGTTTAAGGATTATGTGGCGGTGCCCAAGCAAAACATGTACCAATCGCTGCACACAACGCTTTTAGGGGAAGGCGGCAGGCCGTTTGAGGTGCAGATACGCACGTATGAGATGCACCGCACGGCGGAGTACGGCATCGCCGCGCACTGGAAATATAAAGAGGGCAAGGACGGCGACGGGGATATGTCTTCCAAGCTGGCGTGGCTGCGCGAGCTGATGGAGTGGCAGAACGACCTGAAAGACTCCAAAGAGTTCATGGAAACGCTGAAGATCGACATCTTTTCCGACCATGTGCTTGTGTTCACGCCCAAGGGCGATGTGAAGGACTTTGCGGCCGGCGCGACGCCGCTCGATTTTGCGTACAGCGTACACAGCGATGTGGGCAACCAGTGCGTGGGCGCGCGCATCAACGGCAAGCTGGTGCCGCTCGATTATGAATTGCAGACGGGCGATATCGTGGAGATCATCGTATCTAAGGGGTCGCCTGGCCCCAGCCGCGATTGGCTGAAATTCACAAAAACGACGCAGGGGCGGAGCAAGATACGCCAGTGGTTTAAAAAAGAGCTGAAAGAAGAAAATATAAACAAGGGAAGGGAAGCGTTTGAAAAAGAAGCGAAACGGCAGGGATACAAACCGCGTGAGCTGCTAAAGCCGGAATGGCTGGCGGCGCTTTTCAAACGCTTCACATTGAAATCACAGGAGGATATGTTCGCGGCGATCGGTTATGGCGCGCTCACCGTGAACCAAGTGCTCACGAAGCTGATAGAGCAGTACCGCATTGAAAACCAGATAGAAACGGAAGAGCCGCGCCGGGGCATTGCGCAGGCGGGCAAGGGTTCGGATGGCGATATCACGGTGAAAGGCTCGAAGGATATGGTCGTCCGCTTTGCCAAATGCTGCAACCCTGTGCCCGGCGACGAGATCGTGGGGTATATCACACGGGGCAGGGGCGTTTGCGTGCACACCAAAGACTGCAAGAATTTAAAGGATATTGGTTTTGAGCAGGAACGGCTGATCGATGTGGCGTGGACAGAGGAAGGCACGTCGAAGTATAACGTGGAGGTGCAGGTCGTCGCGGAGGACCGCGCGGGGCTGATCGCCGATGTGACGCAGGCGTTGTATCAATCGGGCAGGGATATCACGTATATCAACGCGAGCGCCGCCAAAAACGGCGTGGCGAATATCGCGCTCCGGTCCAACATCTCTTCGGTGGACGACATGAAAGAAATGATAGGGAGACTGAAATCACTGAAAGGCGTGACGGACGTCTTTCGGGTGAATTACTGAGGAGAAGCGGTATGCGGGCGGTGGTGCAGCGGGTGAAACACGCGGGTGTATGCGTGGATGGGGAGACGGTCGCGCAGATAGGGCCGGGGCTTTTGGTGCTTTTGGGCATTGCGGAAGGCGACGGCAGGGCGGATATGGAGTATATCGCGGATAAATGCGTGAACCTCCGCGTTTTTGAAGATGGGCAAGGGGTGATGAACCTTTCGCTCAAAGAGGCTGCGGGCGAGCTGCTTTTGGTTTCGCAGTTCACGCTGTATGGCGACGCGCGCCGCGGGCGCAGGCCCAGCTACATAAAAGCGGCGCGGCCGGGCGAGGCAAGCGTTCTTTTCGAGGAATGCGCCGCTGTTTTTAAGGAGAGGTACGGGCGGCTTAAAACGGGCAAGTTCCAAGCTATGATGGATGTTTCGCTTGTGAACGACGGCCCGGTGACGATACTGCTGGACAGTAAAAAGGAGTTTTGATATGAAAGTGATTCCGATCGTGACGGGCATGATAGCTGAAAATACGTATATTGTGTTTCAGGACGCGGGGCGCGAGGCGATTTTGATCGACCCGGGCGACGACGCGCAGAATATTATTGAGGCGCTTGCGGAAAACAAGCTTACCCCCACGCATATATTGCTGACGCACGGGCACTTCGACCATGTGGGTGCGGTAGAGGCTATCCGGGAAAAATATGGCGCGAAGGTGCTGATTCATAAGGCGGACGCCGAATTGCTCGCAAGGCCGAACGCCGGGTTGTTTCAGCGGGCGGGCGGAGGCGCGGCTGCCGATGAATTGCTCGAAGGGGGCGAGACGCTGCAAATGGCGGGGCTTACCGTTGGGGTGCTGCACACGCCCGGGCATACCGGCGGCTGTGTTTGCTACAGGATAGGCGACGTGCTGTTTTCGGGTGATACGCTTTTTATGCAGAGTATAGGGCGGACGGATTTTTCCGAGAGCGACCCGCAGGCCATGCGCGACTCGTTGGAAAAACTCGCGAAGCTGGAACAGGATTATACTGTGATGCCGGGGCATGGGGCGGCGACGTCGCTTGCGGAAGAGAAGAAGTATAACCCGTATTTGAGCATGTGAGTTGAGGGTTTATGTTTGGGTTATTCACACAGACGCCGCAATTTTTCTCTGACCTTGCCGATGAGGTCAGGCTTTTTGAGGAAGTGAAGCGGATAGAGAAGCTGGAGCGCGAGGACACCCCGGGTGAAAAAGTGCTGCGGCACTTTTTCTTGCGTTGCGGCGCGGAATGGCAGTCGCGCGCGGTGTATTTGGCCGACGGGGCGGTGCGGGCGGAAATTGAAATGCGCGCCGCCGTTCCGGATACGGGCGATGGGATATTGATCAAAAAAATGCAGAAGCGGCTGGTCAAGCAAACGGTCTATGGCGTGTTAAAAGCCGCCACCGGCAAGGAGCTGCCCTGGGGGTCGCTCACCGGTATACGCCCGACAAAGCTCTTCCGGGAACTGCAAAAAGACATCGGAACAGAGGCCGCAAGGGAGCTGTTCCTGCGCGGGTTTGACGTATCGGATGTAAAAACGGACCTTGCGCAGCGCATCGCGGAAAACCAGCGCCCGTTCCTTGAAGATGTGCGGGAGGGCGACATTGACGTCTATGTGGGTATCCCTTTTTGCACGTCGCGCTGCAAGTATTGCTCGTTTGTCTCGCGGGATATGGAGCGGTCGGGTGATAGAAAAGAAGCGTACCTCGCGCGGCTTACACATGAGATTATGGCGGCGGAAGAGCTTATAGCCGGGCGGCGGGTGCGCGCGCTTTATGTAGGCGGGGGCACGCCCACCGCACTTTCGGAAAAAGAATTGGATGCATTGCTTACCATGCTGCACCGTGTTTTCGGTACGCCAGCCGAATACACTGTGGAAGCGGGAAGGCCGGATACAGTCACCAAAGAAAAACTGGAGATAATACGGGCGCATGGGGCGGGGCGCGTGAGCATAAACCCGCAGACATTGAAGCGGCAAACGCTCGATTTGATCGGCAGGAAACACAGTGTGCGGGATTTTTACGACGCGTTCGCGCTGGCGCGGCGGGCCGGGTTTTCTTCCGTCAATACGGATATTATTCTGGGACTGCCCGGCGAGGGGTTGGACGACGTGGAGCGCACGGTTTCGGGCATTATCGGCCTTGCGCCGGAAAATATCACGGCGCACACGCTGGCCATCAAAAACTCTTCGGAATTTGCGCTGGAGCAAACCCGCGCCCAAAACGCTGCGCTCACAGGCCGGATGGTGGACGCCGCGGATGAAATGCTGCTGCGGGCGGGCTACGAGCCGTATTACCTGTACCGGCAAAAGTACATGAGCGGGAACCTGGAAAACGCCGGGTTTGCCAAAGGGGGCGCGCTGTGCAGGTACAATATCGACCATATGGAGGAAACGGTGAGCATACTGGCGTTTGGGGCGGGCGCGATCTCCAAGCGGTTGTTTGGCGGCGGGGCGCGTATCGAGCGGGCGGCGAATGTGAAGGATATCAAGCAGTATATTGAGAGGACGGATGAGATGGTGGGGAGGAAGAAGAAGTTGTTTGGCGAGGTGTGATATTTATGTTATGGAAATCAGTTATAGTAAGGACAAGAGGGTAACATTTTTGGAAGGATTATGAGGGGTCTAACGGATACCTTAGAGTAGAGTAACTTAACCTGGATAAGGGTTTAATGCAGGGCACGTGTCTTTTTGGTTTTTTTGGGTGGCAGTGCAACAGAGTTTGTCTATGCCCCGGTTAGGCGTGGCCGCCCAAATATGAACCCGTATTTTATTGTGAAAATATCTTTTGTTTACTTTTGGGTATTCCTTTTCCGTCAAGGTGCCTGCGGCGCATTATATGNNCTCCCTCAAAGGCAAAGGCACGAACAATTGTGAAATGCCATGCCTTACAATCCTATAAAATTATCTCATTAATTCCGTATTCTGGTCTGCATTGCTGAACAACAAGTCTTCCCGGATTACTAAGGTCGCGGCACCCGCCAAACCACCATGGCGTTGGCCGCGAAGCCTGATTGCTGGTGGCGCAGGGTGG
>DOMW01000229.1:0-5130 GCA_003510345.1 Clostridiales bacterium
TTAAGCGCAGCGTACTGCACCGGCGTATAATCCTGCATTTCATCGATCACAGCATGCCGGATGATTTCGCTTTCCCGCAACCCCTCAAACGCCGCGCGGATATAAAGAAAGGGGTATACGTCGGCCCATTCCAATGTTTTTTTCGCGGGCATCACAAACATTTGCGCTATATTGCTTCGTTTGTAGAACTCCTTATAAAGCGCCAATGTGTTCTTAACCTTGAGCATCTTATGCAACGCTTTCAAAATGGTTCCGCTTTTGGGGAGTTCGTCCTCCATGAAGTTATCCGTGGCAAAGCGGTCGTAGATATCGGCTGCTATCATCTGCAAGCGGCGCTTCACCGGATAACTGTCGTAAGCCAGAAAACGCGCGCGAATCATTTCTTTGGAAGCTGTAAAACGCCCATAGGAATAGTCCGCAGGCGCAAAGGCGATAGCGGGAAGCTGCTTGATGAAATCATCCATCATTTTTACAAAAGCCAGTGTGGACTTAAACCGCACCCGCTGCGCCCATACCGCGTCATATACTATGAGCGGGTCTTTATCCGCTTCAAAGCCGATTACGCCCGCAAGCTGTGCTTCGGCGATATCCGCAAGACTTGCTTCGAAAATGGGTTCCTCGCCAAGCTCCGGCAAAACACCCGAAATATAATCCCCGAAAACCTTGTGGGGGGATAGAATCACCACATTCTTCGCCGATAGCCTATCCTTAAACCGATACAGCAAAAAGGCGACGCGGTGCAGGGCGATGGACGTTTTCCCCGAACCGGCCACGCCCTGTATGATCAATGTTCCGGCCTTTTCGTTGCGAATGANNCGTTTTGCTCTTTTTGGATGGTCGCGATGATGGACTTCATCTTTTCGTCCGATGTATGGGAAAGTTCCTGCTGCAAGACATCATCCTGAATATTCGTTGCACTTTCAAGCGCATACTGCATGGCGCCGTTTTTAATTTTGAACTGCCGTTTGCGGGTCAGTTCACCGTCGATCTTCCCCATCGGCGCGAGATACCCGGCGGGGCCGACCTCACAATCATAAAACATACCGGCAACGGGTGAACGCCAGTCCGAAATCAGCAGCTTGTTCTCATGATTAAAGGAAAACCGCCCGATGTAAAAAATATCCGCTTTTTCCGCACCGTCATCGCGAAAATCGATCCGCGCAAAGTAGGGCGAATCTTTCAATTTCGCTATCTTATCCCGTGTTAGGGCCACAAACGCGCCCGTGCGGTCGATCTGCCGTAACCCCAATTCATTCTGAAACATTTCATGCGGGTCGAGCTCTGCGCGACGGCCTGCCATGTACCGCTTCATATCCATGTACTCTTTGTCCAACCGCCCGATATCCGCTTCCGCGCCCGCAAGCGCGTCGTCAAGGTCGCGGTTGATTTTTTCCAAATGGGTTATTTCATCCGGAAATTGGATTGTATCGGCAGCCACATCTTGCGCACGGCTGCCGGGCTTGTGTTCTTTAGTCATTCCTTTCTCCCTTTGGCAGAACAAACCGCTGCGTGGGGTATCCAAACTCCACCATGAGTTCCGCCTCGGCGAAACCCAGCGCCTGCACCTGCTTGCGGTGGCCAACGTCGGCTTTATCGCCCGCGCGGTAGGTGGTGATGCTGATTTCCTGCTCGCCAAGTAGCTCGCCCATTACCTTTTTGAGGAAAGCCTGCGGTATCCCTTTTTGCCGGTAAAGAGGATGCGTGCCCATAAATTCAATGCTGCCTGTTTTGCGGGAAAAGAGCAGTATGCCCACCGCGGTTTCCGCGTCCGCTACAAGCAGCGCCTCGTTGCGGGCGATCCGTGCTTTAAGCGCCGCGATATGTTCGTCCTCATGCAGATGGGGGAACCCGTCGATCACCAACCGTACCAGTGCCATCCAGCGGGGGATATCCCCCTCCGCCGCAAAAACGACGTTCCAGTTGCCGTTGTCTTTTTTATGCAGCATTTGAAAGCTCCCTTCAAACTCGAATTTTAGCTGTAGCGGGTAAAATTCCTCGTTTTCCCTGTATGCGTTCGGGGGAAGCTTATACATGGAACAAAACGCGCCATGAAACGCCTGCTGGCTTTCGTAGCCGGATAAGAGCGCGATATCCAGAATAGATTTTTTGGAAAACACCAGCAGCTTTGCCGCCTCGGTAAGCTGGCGGCGCTGCAAGTAATCGTGCAGCGTGAGCCCCAGGCTCTTTGAAAATATCCGCTGCAAATGATGTTTTGAGTAATGCACGGCGGCGGCAACCATATCCAAATCCAGCTTTTTTGTCAGATTGGCTTCGATATAGTCTATTGCCGCTTTAATTTTCTCTATATGGTTCATATGTGCAACCCTCCATTTATATATAGCAGTATAACGGAAGAAGCGGACAATGTTTTCATATTTTGTGACTTTTCCTCAAATGTGTAGGGGCAAAACCCGCAGTTTGTCTATCACATCCTTTTGTGGTATAATATCCTTTATGATTGACAGGAAACGCCGCAAACCGTACAAACGTGTCAGAACAACCGCCCTGTTTTTATGTGCGATTTTACTAGCCTGCCTGCTTATGGGCTGTGCTTCCAAGCCGCAGCCCGCTGCTGTCGATCTCGATCAACAGCGGACTGAATTTGTTTCCATGGCGCAAAACCATGTGGTGGACGAGCCGTCCGGCATACGCCGCGAGTCTGTTACCGTCACGGAAGGCAACTACCTGATTTCCGCCGATTACCCGGTCGTCGAGGCGAGCGAGGTTATATCGGGCAGCCTGCGCGGCTTTGTCGATCAGGAAATTTCCGCGTTTCAAACGGAAGCGGAAAGTATGGGCACGCCCAATGAAGATACCGGGCTTTTTGCCCTTGCGCTCACCTACAAACCCTACCCTGTCGGCACAGGGCTACTAAGCGTCAAGTTCACAAAGAACGCGAATAGCGGCAAGACAAATGTAAAGAATTACATCCAATCTTTCGTATACCAGATAGCGACAGGCGCGCAGTTCGGCATAGCGGACGTTTTCGACACCGCCCGGCCCGATTGCCTTACCATTCTGTCCGAAACCGTGCGCCAGTATCTTTTGGCAAATGAGATCGTGCGCGGCAACCTGGAAGAAAACTTATTCCAGCAGGGAACGGCGGCGGACGCGCAAAATTTCTCCAACTTCGCCGTCACACCTAAAAACAAGGTGTTATTCTTTTTCAACAAAGGCACGGTAGCGCCCAGCGAGGCGGGAACGCTTGAAGTGTGCATCCCTCTCTCCGATTTCGACGCCATATTGAACCCCGCAAACAAGGAGTTGCTCTATGGCACAGGCGCGGGCCAGTCCGCGGCAGCCGGCGACCCTGCGGCTGTTACCGACCCGACAGCGCCGAAAGACTCCACAACGCCTGTGGAAACCATACCGGTAGACATGAGCGAATACTCGCAGTTCGTTCGCGGGGAAGAATTTATGCAGATGACGCCGCTCACCACCGCCATAGACCCTATGAACGACAAGGTCATCGCTTTCACGTTTGACGACGGCCCCGCGCCCGCCACGCCTGCGCTGCTTGACCTTTTAAAGCAAACCGGTGATAAAGCCACCTTCTTTGTGGTGGGCGACCGCATTGCAAGCTATGAGGATACCCTTAAACGCATCTACGACGAGGGGCACGAAATAGGCTCCCATTCCTATTCCCATGTCTATCCCACAGAAGTCGGCTACGGTGCCACGCTCGAGGAATACGCCAAGGCAAACGACGCGATCGAGGCTGTCGTCGGCAAGCGCACGCTGATCGACCGTCCACCCGGCGGGTACATGACGGAAGACCTGGCCGCCCAGCTCGACCGCGAACAGATCTACTGGACGGTAGATACCGAAGATTGGAAGTATAAAGACGACCCGAACGGCGTAGAAACCATCTATCAGAACATCATGGCGGGCGCAAGCGACGGCGGCATCATACTGCTGCACGACCTGTATGACAATTCCGTGCAGGCGGCGGGGCGCGCCATCGCCGATTTAAAGGCGCAGGGCTATAAACTGGTGACTGTAACGCAGATGCTGCAAATCGCCAAGCTCAGAGGGCACGATATCCCCTATTTCTGGAATAAAACCGCCTCGCCTAAGGAAGAAGCGCCCACCGCACCGGAGGAAACCACCGCGCCGGATGCCTGACACGGCAAGCAGCATAACGCACCACATCACCTTCGTGCCGCCAAATTATACAGCATATATGAACCGTCTATTCATCAGTCATACCGTGGGGGAGGGATTGGTCATGACGATCGAAAATATCATGAACAGGAAGTCCATTAGGAACTATACCGGCGAGCCCGTGCACGGCGCGGCGCTTGAAAAGTTGACTGCCTTTATCAATGAACTAAATGAGTCGGCAGGCATTTTCGGAAACAAAATCCGGCTGCAATATATCGAATCAAACAGCGATACCGGTAAACTGGGTACATATGGCGTCATAAAGGGCGCCCGTTCCTTCTTCGCGGCGGCCTGCAAGAAAAATGCTTATTATTATATGGAAGACGTGGGGTACCAATTTGAAAAACTGGTGCTTTTCGCGACAGGCCTGGGCCTTGCCACCGTTATTCTGGGCGGCACTTTCAGCCGCGGCAGTTTTTCCCGGGCCATCGGCCTGAAAGAAGACGAGATACTGCCGCTTGTATCGCCTGTGGGCTATGCGGGCGGCAAAAAATCACTGCTTGGCCGCATGATCAAAAGCAAGTCCGGTGACCGCAAGCCGTGGAGCGAACTTTTTTTTGACGGCGACTTGCACACGCCCCTTTCCGAGAGCGACGAGTTCGCGGCGGTTTTGGAAGCGGTGCGCCGGGCACCGTCCGCAATAAACGCCCAGCCGTGGCGTATTGTGCGCGACGGCGGCGCCGGGTATCATTTTTACTCGGCGGGTAAAATAGAAATGAATCGCGCCGACATGGGGATCGCCCTCTGCCATTTTGAAATCGCCGCGGCGGAAAAAGGCTTTACCGGCCAATTTCAAGTTTTAGAGCAAAACAACGTGGAAAACGCAAAATACCTCATAAGCTTTGTGCGGGGATAACCGCAAGGCAAAAAAGCCAAACCTGGCTTTTCTCAGAGTGTCAAAAAACCTAGAACGCAGTAAATTTTGACACTCTGAGCTGGCTGGTAAGAAAGGCCCAGGTGCAAGGA
>DOMW01000229.1:5209-5434 GCA_003510345.1 Clostridiales bacterium
GCCTTTATTTACAGCCAAAAAAGAAAAGCCAATCCTGGCTTTTCTATCAAGGTGCAGGGGTCTGCCCCCTGCGGGTTTTGTTCCCTTACCCTTTATACTATTCTCCATTAAAAATGCATACATTTTTAATCCGCGTTTTCGCGCGGGTTACGCGGCGCTTTTTTGCGCCGTGTAACGGTGAAGCCGTTCAATACTAACTTCACAAAAATGGCAATCCATTTTTGC
>DOMW01000090.1:0-14096 GCA_003510345.1 Clostridiales bacterium
CCGAGCACGTTATCAGTTATATGATCTCGCCATGACCAGCCCGCGCCGCCGCCGCCGAGCGGGAGGTGCGTAAGAAAGAGGAGGCCTACGCCCGCATCGCGGAAAGTGTGGAAAATGCGGCCCGCCTGCGGCATGACTTGCGGCAGATGTTCACCGCTATGCAGGGTATGAACGAGGCGGGAAAATGCGGGGAACTGGAAGCCTACTGCAAAGAAGCGCTTGCGCAAATACAGGCTGATGACGGAGAGGGGGCAGTACATGAGCCTCTTTGATACGCTGTTTGGCTGGACGGGCTATGAGCCGCTGGGTGTCTTCCTGTCCGGCGTCAACATCCTGCTCAACGCGGTGTTTATGCTTATCCTGCAATACTATCCGCAGCGGCGTTTTTTGTGGGTGCGCACGCGCACGCTCCTGCTCATTTACGCAGGTCTTTTCTCGCTGTTTGCAGTGTTCTATCTCTCTTTCCCGGCGCTGTTGGCCAGCACAGGCGCCGGGCAAATAACCGGCATAATTCTGGGCCTGCTGGTGCTCACACCCGTTCCCTTCATCCTGCTGAAAGGATGTGTGCCGCAAAATGTTTTTGCCACTGCTTACGCGCTGTGTTTTTCGGCGTTTGTTATGGGCATCGGCAACTTTATGGAATTCCGTTTTGGGGATGTTTTGCTGCCGGGCGTCCACTCCGTCGTCGCGTTCGTTGCGCGGTTGGCGCTCATCCCCATTTTTCTGCCGTTGGGCATTCATAACCTGCAAAAGCTGTTTGCCGCGTGGAGCGGCAGGGAGTCCGCCGCCTTCTGGAAAGTGGTGTGGCTGATTCCGGCGGCGTTGTTCGCCCTGTCTATGCTCTCCGGGAATGTCGTAACACTGACAAATGAAAACAGCCCGGCCTTTTTGCTCAGCCGGATACTGAGCGTCGCCGCGCTGCTGGCCTGCGTCTCTCTGATGAGCGGCATCATGCGGCGGGAACAGGAGATGGCAGCGATGCGTCTGCACAAACAGATGATGAATACGGCAGGCAAGGTTTTTGACGACAGCTATGCCGAAACACTGACGGTTTGGCGGCAGGCCAGCCGTGCCCGCAAGGAGGCAGGAGTCGTGGTGGAACAAATATTGGCCTGCGCGCGAACCGGCGGAAAAGCAGAAATATCCGCCCTGCTGCGCGAGCGCATAACCGGGCTGGACGTGGAAGGAACCACGCGCCTGTGCGAGAACGGGGCGGTAAACGCTTTGGCCACCTACTACGCCGCCATTGCTCAAAAGGAAGGGATAGAGATTTCTTGTAAGCTGAATATTCCAAAGCAGGCCGGGCTGGTGCAAAACATCGACCTCTCCCGTATTGTGGGCAATATGCTGGAGAACGCCATAGAAGCCTGCCGCCGCATGGAGTATGGAACAAAAAGTATACGGCTGCAAAGCAAAGTGACAGGCGACATGCTGGCGCTGGGGCTCACGAATAGCTTCGACGGCAATTTTGAAAAAACAGCCGATGGCCGGTATCTTTCCAAAAAACGGGAGAGCGGCATCGCCACCGGCCTCGCTTCCATCCAATCTATTGCGGACAAGTATGGCGGCACTGCCAGGTTTGAAGCGGACGGGCGGGTGTTCAAAACCTCGGTGCGGCTGGATATGGGCGGGGCGGAAAAATAGGTGTAGCATTAGAATTCCCCTTAAACATGCGGCCGGGCATAATAAATAGGCGTTCCATATATCGCGCGGTACACAACACACCCATTGGAAGACGACGCATCAATCATCATGCCGTTGCCCACCGCGATGCCGACGTGCCCGATTCTCTCATAGCTGTTCGCCACCCGCCCGGATGTGGACGTATAGAAAACGAGGTCGCCAGCCTGAACAGCGCCAGCGTCAATGATCTTGCCGTTTTCCACACACCATTTTGCCTGCGTCGCCGCTGTGCGCTCTCCAAAGTAGATGCCAAACTTGCCGTACACCGCCACCACCAACCCGGAACAATCAATGGTGCCGTCGCCGTTCCCGCCCAGCTTATACGGCATACCAAGATATTTTGCCGCTTCCTCTGCAATCGCGGTTCCGAGCGTTCCGGGCGGCAGGTCGCGTATAACGGCGGACGGATCACCCACATAAGCGCCCTCTTGCAGCGTCTGAATGCCAAGTTGATTCCACAGCGGTTCATTTTCGGCACTCATCAGGAAGTGCGCATAATCCAGTTCCGTATCACTAAGCGGATATTCGCCGAGCATATCCGGCAACCGATGATTCAGCACCTCAATATCCGCGTGTTCAATCGCCTCCGTCACCACCTCCGTCACCACCTCCGTCACGGTTTCCGTTTTGGCAACCTGCTCAAACTTCTGCTTTCCGGCGTTCCACACCCACTCCGTTTTCTCCACTTCTTTTTCAACTTCTGTCTCCACCGTTTTCGTCCAAATCTCAACGGTAATTGGGTTCATTTTGAAAAACAGGTCGCGGATGGCGGCGGTATCCTCGTCCGTGAAGATGAGTGTAGCCTGTTCCAAATCCGTGCTCATGACGGCATAGAGGGAAATGCAGTCCTTCCAGTTGTTGACGCGGCTGCTCTCGTCGCCGATGTTGACGCCATAATACACATTGACAACGTACCCCTGCGCTTCATACTGCTGCCTTGTCGACGCCAATTCATCCAGCCATTCGCCGTCGATCTGCGCTACGATCTGACCGGCTTTGTTCAGATTGTCCTCGTTGCCGGAAACAAATATTCCCATAGGCGACAGCACAACCGCCAGAATGATAACGAGCAGAAGCAGAATCAATACCACCGGCCACGCGGCGATCATGGCTGGAACCAACGCTTTGAGCGTCGATCCTGTCACCTTAACCATCGCTTTCGCGCCCTTCGCGGCGGCTTTGGCGGCGGTCTTCGCACCGCGCCGCGCGGCCTTCACCGCTTCCGTGCGCACTTTCCTTGCCGGTACAGCTTTGGATGCGGATTTAGCCACATCCTCCTGCGCATGGCGCACCGGCGTTTGACCGCTCACCGCCGCCGTTGCGTGTGTCCGCATCCCCGGTTGAACGACACTTTCATTGGTTGCCCTGCCGGTTCCGGGCGACGCGGCTCCGCTGCGTTCTCCGCGCCTTTCACTAAAGGTATTGGATGTATGCCGCGCCGCTGTTCCGCTACCACTTTCGCCGCGTCCGCTTTGTTTTTCTCATCCATCGCGTTCCACCTCCACGCCAAGTTGCGCGGCTTACGCCGCTTCACGAAAGGGATTACATCCCTCTCGTGGGCTCTCCCTGTTCAGTGTTATTTCGTTTTGCGCGAAAAGGCGCTCACGAAATGGATTTATTCCTGACGATCCCATAAACATTATCTCAGTCCATCCTTTCAACTTCCTCTATTTTAGTTGTCATCGCCTGATACAATTTCGTATCCGTATCAAACGACGAATCAAACGGAATCAGCACAGACGACCGCCGCATCAACCCACTGCCGACCTTGGCGTTGTAGATGTACTCGAGCTGCGCGTCTGAGATATTGAGCAGTTCGGCCAGTGCGTCGCGGTCTTTGGCCGCTTGGTTAAACATCAGCAGGAACTCGCTGTTCGCCAGCATATCACAACCGTCCTCCGAGCGGAGCAGCGAACTGACATTCTGGCTGATGGCGACGCCCAGCGCGCCATACTTTCTGATCCTGCGCCAAAAGCCGTTGAAGAATTTCCCCACGGACGGGGATTGCTGGAACAGCACATACGCCTCGTCGCAAAACACCCATGTGCGCTTGCCTTTCTTGCGGTTCTCCGCGACGCGGTTTTGTATCGCGTCCAGTATGATGAGCATGGCAAGCCCTTCTCAGACGTGAGCGTGCGCTGGTTGTTCAGGCATTGCAGCCCGTAGGGCAGCGCCGTGTTCATCGCCTGCTCCTGCTCGTAGGTGCACACGCCGAACGTGCACATATATCGCTGGCCGATGGATTTCAGCGTGTCGGTGTCCGCGTTCAGTTCCTCCAGCGTGTCGGCCATGTGGAACAGCGTCACCTGCGCCCACACGATGCGCTGGTCGTACTCGCCAATCAGTTGCAACACTTCTTCCAGCCCCTTTTTCTTTTCAGCCAACCGCGGCGGGATGGAGGGCATGGCGTTGTTCTGCTCAATGGCTTTACGGCTGGTGTTGCCGATCTCCGTACCCACCGCCGTGAGCTTGCGGTTCACCGTGGCCTGCGAAAGGGCTTTGTCCTCCGATACCATGTCGATGGAAAGCATCATCTGTTTGGGCAGCCCCGTCAGTTCAGAGATCATCGTATCGCGCAGATACGACGGGTATTCATGCAGGCACAGCGTGCGCCCGAACTTTCGTCCGATCTTGAAATAGTCGGCTTGAAACTCCATACCGTCCGGCGCTATATAGTCAGTTAGGCGGTGGCCTTTTTTGCGCACCAGCGCCACGTCGAGGTTGTCGTGGTCGCGCTCGTCCGGGCGGAAGAAGTTGTGCAGCACACGCATCCGCTCCACTGTGTCCATACGCCCGTAGTCGCTACCGATGGCGCGGAAGTTGGTTTGATGGGGATGCTCCGCTGTACAGAGCGCGGGTTCTTAAATACCGGCTTGCTTTTAATCCGCTTAAACAATTTCATTCTGTTCCTCCTTTTTCTGCTTCGGTTCTTTTACGTCACCGTTAAAAACCGCGTCATACAGATCGTTTTCCGCACGGTAGACGCGCTTCCGATGGGAGATGAAATTGAACCGAATCCAGATTGCCAGAAATTCTTCCAGCCGCTTTTTGCGCGGCCGGGCAAACGCGAACAGGAAGCAGGGCAGCCCCACGCATATGGCGAGGTAGCTCGCCGCCTGCATGTGCATCGCCCCCTGCGCCGCCATATATGCCGCGACGATCACGACTACGCCGATGACGGAGAGCGCCGCCTGCCGCATGGTCATTCCGGCCAGCACGTTTTCTTCGTACTCGCCGATGTCTGTGATTACTTTTGTTTCCATAGTATTAATATTCTCCTTGTTTGCTTGAGATTCATAAGGGTATTTGATATACTATACGAAAGGATGTGAGAGAGATGAGCATTAAATGTACCGTTGTAATTCAACAGGAAGAAAACTGGTATGTTGCCACCTGCTTGGAAAACAATGTCGCTTCACAAGGCAAAAACATCGAAGAAGCGCTGGCCAACCTGAAAGAAGCGGTTGCGTTGTATTATGAAGATAATACGGACGATATTTCGGCTTCCCCCATATTCATTACAACGTTTGAGGTAGCGGTTTAATGGGTTCTAAATATCCTGTACTAAAACCGCAGGAAGTCATTTCCGCGCTGTCCAAAGCCGGGTTCGTTTTCCAGAAGCAACGCGGGAGCCACGCAAAGTACACATCCGGCAGCAAAACCGTCATCATCCCCATGCACGATGAAATCGCCAAAGGCACATTAAAAAGCATTCTGGCTCAGGCAGGGATAGAGCTTGATCAGTTTTCAGAGTTGCTTCATTCCTGATTGCGCCTACCGCGCCTACCCGCCCACACCAATCATCTCACGTATGAATCGGTTGGCCGACATGGCGACAATCACCAGCATAATGGTCTGCAACCCCACCTGAAAGATGGCCAGCTTTGCGGCGAACCACAGCATACCAAGAAGCAACGCGCCCCATAAGATGAGCGTGTTTCGTATAGTCTTTTTTTCCATATGTTTTTCTCCATAAATAAAGAGAACAGCCTTCTATAGAAAGAGACTGTCCTCAACCTGATGTTGCAATCGCGCCTTTTCATTCTTCTATTGGATCAAAAAACAACTCGAGGTCAGGATACTTCAGCAGCATCCTTTTTCCAATAATTCCGTCAATCATCATTATCGTTTTCAAACCCATGAATAATGGCCGCGATTTCGTCTGGCGATGGCAGCATGGTACGCATTTCCTCTGGCAAACTACTGTAGAAAGAATATGTTGCCACACCTATAGGTTTTGTCGATGATTTTAGCGTATACTCCACTCTTGTGCGGTTTTTACTCTTGCAAATGATGATACCAATAGACGGATTTTCATCAGGCAGCTTCATTGTTTCATCAAGCGCCGTCAGATAAAACTGCATTTTCCCAGCATATTCCGGCTTAAACTCGCCAATTTTCAATTCAATTGCAATAAGGCAACGCAGGCGACGGTGATATAAAAGCAAATCAATATAGTAATCATCGTCGGCGATACCAAGATGATGTTGGTTTCCAATAAAACTAAAATCACCGCCCATTTCTGACAAGAATGCCCTAATATTGTTTATGATGCCCGCTTCAAGTTCCGCCTCGCTGTGCTCGATGCCCATTTCAATGAAGTCGAAATTGTAATCATCTTTTACAGCCAGTTTTGCTTGTAGTCTATACTTTTCAGGCACGGTTTCGTCAAAATTTGTCTGATTCGCAAGGTATTTCTCATATGCGTGGTTTTCAATATTATTTATCAGGACATCTTTTGTCCAACCATAACGCTTTGTCATTTTAATATAGAACTCACGCTCAAGAGGGTCTTTACATTTTTCCGTTATAACGCATATTTTCGTCCAGCTTATTTCTGCCACCATTGGTGGCAGTTTTGAGTTTTGCGAATAATCCAGGTAAAAATTACGCATCCTCCATAGGTTGCGCGCAGAAAATCCTTGAACGCCGGGGAATTCCTTTTGGAGTTCTTTCGCTAAAAATCTCAACGACAGATTTCCCCCAACCCTGCTCGTGCTGCTGGCGGTCAATCTTCGCACCGATTTCCCAATAAAGCTGTATCAATTCAGTGTTGACTTTTTTCATCGCCTCATATTGACGACGATAAATAAGGCCTTTAATTTCTCTTATAAAGGAGCCGTACTCCACCAGCGTATTATCCATCTGTTTACCTCAATTGCTACTTACTATACAACAGAATCATCGTATGTATATCATACCACTATCGCTCCATCGAGTCCAACTCCTTCACCCGCCTAATGGCTTTTTTGAACTCATTGGAATACCGTGACATCTCTTCCCGCACAGCGTCTTTGACTTTGAGAAAATCGTCCGGTTGCGTTTCGCCCAAATACGAGAACGTGTATTCGGAAGCATCAACACCAAACTTTGTGGAAAGGGCATAGGTGATGCTCTGTCACAACGCACCTTTTTCCCGTCGGCCGCATACCGCAGCAACCTGTCCATGTCGTCCGTGTCCACCGTCTTTTCGTCGGTCATGGCGTAATCGGCGGCGCGTTTCAAATGCCGTTCCGACCGGATGACCTTCATTTTCACATATGCCATACGCTATCTCCTGATTCTAATCCCTCCCAACTGCTCGTCAACCACCCGCCAGATTTCACCCAGCAACGCTTCCACACTATCGATACTGGCAGGGGAGATGCGCTTATCCGAATTGGCAATCTTCGCTATTTGGTTGATGTTTTTGCCAATGGCGTTCATCTCGCGGTACACATCGCGGATCACGCGCCGGTCGATCACGATCACCTTTTCGTCACTCAGGCAGCACCGGCGTATGTATGCCGACACCGAATTGCCGATTTGCTGGGCGTTGCGGTGAAGCTGGAAAAACTCTTCTGTGGTGAGCCGGGTTTTCACCTGAATACTTCGTTTGAGCATATTTGGCACACTCCTTTCACATGGCAAGTTCTTCCTGCGGGTCTTCAATCAAATTCATACGCTCAACAATATCTTCATTCATATTAAATTCTCCTGTATATATAAAATTAGCGCCGAACGGCGCTGGGGGTTTGGGGGCTTGCCTGCCCCCAACAAGGTGCGATGTGGTACCACATTGCGATCCTTGCTGCCAAGAAGAACATCCTGCGAAGTTCCACGGTGCATTGAAAGGAACAATCCCAATGCCCGCGGCTATCGCTCCAGATCATCGTCCATCTGTGGGGCTTGCCGTTCCTCAATCACAGCGTATGTGTCGTCCACATAGAAGTGATTCACAAATGGATTGAATATGGCGTGGCACTTCACACCGTCGAATTCAGCCATGTAGTCGTTGTCGCCCAGCTTCTCCAGAATCGTCGCTTCGCGTAGTTCACCATTCAGAGAGTGGATGTGCATGGGTTCTGTTAAGGGCAAATTGAAATTCATTTTTCAAATCCTCCGTATTGTTTTGGGGAGCGAAAAAAAGCGGGGGATTCCCGCTTCATTTGATACGATAGATATATTTTTTAATGGCTACTTGAGCCTTTTTAAGACTTCGCCGGGGTTTATGATTTTTACCGGAGAACCTTCAAAATCTTTCGGATTGCGCGTAACAATCCACTCAACCTTATGCCGTTTTGCACAATGCGCCAACAGCGCGTCCTCATAATCAGGTATGGGAAGTTCAAACGCTTTTTCACAGTCCAGACCGGTTACGTCCAATACATCAAAAATAGCCAAAATCTTGAGTATTGCCTGCTTCGCCTGCTCAGAACTTTGTAACGTTTTCCTCAAGATGTAATATATATCCGTGATGGAACTGGCGGTAATACATCCGATGGCTTTTTCCTCCGCGCAGGCAAGAATGATTTTTTCAGCGGATTCGTTCCAGGGCGCTCGGCTCAGGCAAGCATCTAAAATAACATTGGTGTCAATCAGCAGTTTCATAACGGCGGCGTCTCTCCTCTCTGGCTTCCTCTAGCGTCATGTCGCTGCCTTTGGCAATCCCAAACAGGGATTTGGCAAGCTCCACCTTATCCTGCTTCGCACTGGATAACTTGGCGACATTCTTACCGTTCTTGGTGATAAAAATATCTTCATCGGAAACAAGGGTAAGATATTTACCAATGTTATTTTTAAATTCTGTCGCGGTTATTACCATGTCCATTCTCCTTTCAAAAATCGAACGTAAAATGTCAATTCGTTTTCAATTACATTGTACAATAATCGAACGATTTATGCAACACAAATTGTTCGATTCCAACTGTTGTTTTATTGCACACCCTACCTCTCACTCTCCGGCTCATCCTCATCCATCACCTCACTGTTAAGCCCCACCGCTTCCCTGCTCTCATCCATCACCACATTTTCCTCCTGATGGTCGAGGTCAAGTTCCACATTCAGCCGCGCCACGCGTTGCTTTTTCTCTTTCAATTCTTCCTCCTGCACAAACGGCTTGCCCAGCTCCAGCTTCGCGTTTTGAATCTGCTTTTCGTAATCCGTGATCTTCGCCCCGCAATCCTCAATCAGCTTTCCAATGCCTTTCCCGGCGTTCTCAATGCGCGTCATGTTCCCCGTCTCGCTCTTGGAAAGATCGATGGAATAGGTGTGATTGCCTTTGAGCATCAATGTGGCGTCTTTGGTAAACACATTGACCTCCAGAGCGAGGACAAAGTGCAGATACTTCCCCGCTTCATACGGTTTTTCAGACTTCGCCGCCAGCGGGCACAGCGCCAGCAACGCGATTCCCGCTTTTTCCCTGTCCGTGTAAGTATCGCCAGCGATTGTGATGGAGAATTTGCTGCCTGCCGCCTGTTCCGCTTCCGCAATATCTTTCTCATAATCTTCTATCAAAGACTCCTGTGCGCGTATGGCATGGGGCAACGTGCTGGAAACCATATCCTGCAACCGGAACTGCTGTGTCCGGTGCTTGTTCCTCAGAAGTTCCAGACGGGCGATGTCCAGATCGAGGTCCATTTTCTCCCTGATTTTGGGATTGCCGGACGCCAGCGCCTTTACTTCCGCGTAATTGAGCGTCATGTCGTCGATATCCTCCATACGGCGCGACGGCGGCTTGTTGGTCATAATCTGCCCAATGAACTTTGCCTTGTTCTCAATGATTTGATAGTTGTAGGCGTCGAACGTACCCTCCTTCACATAGCGAAACACCTCCACTTCGCTATACATATTTCCGGGCCGGATGATGCGGCCTTCGCGCTGGGCAAGGTCGGAAGGCCGCCACGGTACATCCAAATGATGCAGCGCGTAAAGCCTGTCCTGAATATTGGTGCCCGCGCCCATCTTGGCCGTGCTGCCTATCAGCACACGCACCGCGCCGCTTCTGACTTTGGCGAACAGATTGGCTTTCTGCACATCCGTCTTGGCTTCGTGGATAAAAGCGATTTCCTCCTGCGGAATGCCCATGTTTGCCAGCTTGCACCGTATGTCGTTGTAGACATCATTGAAATTATCCGCGTCCAGAACATACACGCCGTCATCGTTTTTACGCATGGGTATCACAGACTGCGGCGTTCCGATGTCGCAAAACACAAGCTGCGCCGCTTTGTCGTCCGCTTTCTCTTTCCAGATGCGGTAGACGTTCCCGCAGCAGGCCGCGATCTTGCTGTCCTCTTCATCGGGCAGGCCAGGATCGATCATCCGCACATCCAGCGCCAGCGCGCGCCCGTCCATTGTCACTTTCAGCATGTTGTCAACGTCGGGCGACACCTGTTTGTTCCGTATGGCTTCCGACCGCTCCACCAGCCCGTCCACCATATTCTTTTGCAGGCCGCTGGGTTTCAGCAGCACAACCGTCGGCTTGCCGCCCTTGATTACGGGAACCGGCAGGTTCAGGTCGGCGGCGACCTTGATGTCCGCCGCGTTCGCGAACAGTGCGCACAGTTCCGGTAGGTTGTAATATGCCGCAAGGCGCGTTTTCAAGCGGTAGCCGCGACCGGAGGGGGCCAGTTCCAACGCCGTCCGCGTCTCCGCAAATACGGAAGCCCATGCGTCAAAGTTCTCCAGACCGCGACCGCGCAGTTCGTCGTACTGCAAATATCGCTGGATGGTGTACATCTCCGCCAGCGTATTGCTGATGGGTGTGCCGGTGGCAAATACGATCCCGCGCCCACCCGTGCGCATATCCATATATCTGCACTTCATAAACAGGTCACTGGATTTCTTTGCGTCCGTTTGGTTGACGCCCGCCACATTGCGCATTTTTGTGGTGAGCGCCAAATTTTTGAACTCATGGCTCTCATCCACCACCAGCATATCAATACCGAGTTCCTCAAAATTCACAACGTTATCGCGTACCCCTTCCGTCAGGTTTTTCATACGCGTTTCCAGCCGCTTGTGCGCCGCCACCATCTGTTTGATCGTCCAGTGTTCGCCGTTGTTCCGCTTGGCCTCGTCAATCTGCCGCATCACCGCGTCAATCTGCTCCTGCAAATGTTTCTCTTGCCATTCGGGGGACATAGGTATCTTCTCAAGCTGTGAATGGCCGATGATCACCGCGTCGTACTCGCCGGTGGCGATGCGGGCGCAAAACCGCCTGCGCTTTTTCTTTTCAAATTCGGTTTTGGACACCACCAATATATTGGCGGCGGGGTATAGCCGCAGGTATTCGCTCGCCCATTGCTCCACCAAATGATTGGGCACGACAACCATTGCTTTACTGCACAGCGCCAGCCGTTTGCTCTCCTGAATGCCGCCCACGATCTCGAACGTCTTGCCAGCGCCCACTTCGTGCCCCAGCAGCGTGTTGCCGCCATACAATATACGGGCAATGGCATTGCGCTGGTGTTCGTGCAGAGAGATTTCAGGATTCATCCCGTAGAACCGGAGGTTGCCGCCATCGTATTCGCGCGGTCGGATGTTGTTGTACTCATCATTGTATTTACGCACCAGCCGTTCGCGCCGGTCGGGATCGTCAAATATCCACTCACGGAACCGGTCTTTCAGCAGCGTTTGTTTTTCTTGCGCCAGTATCGTTTCCTCGCTGTTTATCACATAATATTCTTTTCCTTCCGCATCGTATTTTTTATCCCGCACCGTCGCCGCGCGCAAGTTGAGCGACGCTTCGATGATCTCGTAAGCATCCATACGCGATGTGCCGTATGTCTCCCGCGCCAGCACATTGCCGCCCGTCCACGGTTTGCCGCCAATCGACCACAGCGACGAATACGGCGAATACTGCACGGTCATACTGCGCGTGGCGTACTCATTCGGCTCCAACATTTTCACGATAAAGGCATGGATATCATCCTGCGGAACCCACACGCTGCCCAACCGCACGTCGATATCGGCGGCTTCGATATCCGCCGGGATGACCGCGGCCAGCGCATCCACGTTCACCTAAAACAGCGCATCGCTTTCAGCTTTGATCTGCGCGATCTTTAGCTTTTCACGTACATTGCCGGACAAATATTCGTCTTTGGGCTGCCAGCCCATCGTGATGTCGCCGGTATCGCTCATGGGGTCTTTGAAGATAACGCCGTGCAGATCCCACACAACTTGTTTTGGGTCTTTGCCGGTGAGGCCGCTCATGAACGCAATATCCACGCGCCCGCGCTCCGCCATGCTCACAATCAGGGCTTCGCTTGCCGTATCCACTTTTTCAATACGCGCGTGTGGCCGGACGGTGCGTTTGGTGAAAAACGCCGCCTTGCCCACAAACTCGTTTTCTTCATTCAATAGTTCCAACGAGCACAGCAAGGGGTAATCCGCATCCAGTTTGAACGCACGCTTGTTGCCGTGGCCGTTAATGACGCCATATTTCTTGGTAAAGGCATCGTAACGGGAATTCAGCTTTGATTGCAGCGCCGCGATATCCGCATCCGGGCGGTTCTCCAGTTGGGCGTCGATCAATGACCGTACCACGCCCCGTATGGCGATCAACCCGCGCACACGCTCCCGTGCCGTATCGTTCAATTCGGCTTTGTACATCAGCGTGTTTTCGCGGTAATAGATTTCGCCGTTGTGGATGGTATAGGTGAAGTTCTTTACCTCCGGGTCGGCGGGGATGGCTCCATCGTCCGTCTCAACGTCCGGCTCCTCGTCAAAATCCTGCTCCACATACGCACCCTCCAAATTGCCCACCGCGTATTCCAGCAATTCAGGCAATTCCCGGTCGGGGAAAGGCAGGCAGGCCGTATCTTTGTTGTTGCCATACATATTGCTGTCAAACGCCATCCTGCCCAGCACCATTTCAGGGTGGTCGGCAAAGTATTGGTTGATGGGAACGCCGTCGTCGTTTTTGGTGATATGTACCCAGGATGGCAGTATATCAATGGCGCGGTCGCGCTTTTGCAGGAACAGGATATCGGTGGTGACTTCCGTTCCCGCGTTGGCTTTGAAAGCGTTGTTGGGCAGGCGGATTGCGCCGATCAACTCGGCGCGCTGGGCTATGTATTTCCGCAGTTGCGGATTCGCCTTGTCCAGCGTACCTTTGGACGTAACAAACGCGATCAACCCGCCCGGACGCACTTTGTCTATGGTCTTTGCGAAAAAGTAATCGTGTATCAGGAAGTTATATTTGTTGTACCGCGCGTCCGATACCTTGTATGTGCCGAATGGCACGTTGCCCACCGCGAGGTCAAACGAACCGTCGTCAAACGGCGTATTCTCGTACAAGCGGATTTTCCGTCTGTTGCTCCGTGCCTTGTCCGCTGTATTTCGTATCGTCCACGTCCCGGCTTGGCTGTTCTCGTACCTTCCGTTCTTCCAGCCACCGCTCAAACGACGGAACATCCGGCACAACCGTTTCCGGCGCGGCAACCACAAGCAGGTCTTGATTGCGCCAACGTTCATTGATTGCCATGTCGTCCAGCAGGTCGGCTTTGTTTTTGGTTTTTTGCAGCAGTGGATAGTCCGGGTCGGCCAGCGTAACGGTGCCGCCTGTGACGCCGATCACCTGATGATCGGCCCCGTCCACATACACCGTCGTTCCCGGCTCGATTTGGAACGCTCTGTTTTGCAGGGCTTCATTAAACAGCCGGTTGCGCTCCATAAATAGTTCGTGTTCGGCGTTTGCCCGCTGGATGCGTAATCTCTGCCATTCGGCATATGCGGGGATCGCGTCTATCTGCTCCCGAGAAAGATATTTTCCATCCGCGACAAGCGTTTTGATACGCGCGTTTACTTTCGCCCATGAGAGCAGCAGCGGTTCTTCCACACCCTGCTTATCCAGCTTTAGCCCTTTCCCGTCAAAATTGACTTGGCCGCGCAACCCGTCCGGGTAGTAGTGCGCACCGCCGCCGATGCCGTATTCGTCTTTCAAAAAGCGGATGTTGTCGGCGTTGGATTCCTCTTTGACAAATTGCTGGTAAATCCGGAACTTGCCGCCTACAACGTGGCTTCCTTCCAGCAGGGCGCTATCAATATCTTCCTCAGTGATATCGCCGGAAAAAGAAAAACTGGCTGAATTTTCATCAACCGGTTCTTCCAATTTTTGTGGTTGTTCTACGTGGTCAGGCTGTATACGATCTCGT
>DOMW01000090.1:14125-31882 GCA_003510345.1 Clostridiales bacterium
GGGCGGCGGCGTTTGTTTCCTCAGTTCCTCCATGATCGCGTCCCTGCGCGTCTCCGCCTGTTCCTGAATCTGCCTGCAATGTTTGTCCAGCATCCCCTCGGTCAGCAGGCTCGTGTACAGGCCGCTTTGGTGTTCTTTCAGGAAGCGTTTCCGCATCCATCCGTATTTGCTCAGTGTTTCCGGCAGCGCGCCCATCTCCATGTCGGGATACAGTATCCCGTCCTTGCCTTCGCTGTACGTTAGTTGCAACATCTCGCTCACTCCTTTCATTGTCGCGTATTGTTCGTTCGATTCGTTTCAGCAGTTCCCGCGCCAGATCGCTCACGGCGCACCCCAGAATGTTCAGCGTTCGTCCGGTATTGAAGTATTCGATTCCCCGGAAGCCGGGCGCGGGGCGCTCTATCCCGCAGCGCCTGCACGCCATGTATTCCACGCTGTCTTTGAGCAGGGCGGTGAAATGCCACTGCATATCCTGCTCCGATAAATCTTCCAGACCGCTGTTATGCGCCGCCTGTTTCAGTTGGTCGAAGTATGCCTGAAAGTTATCCTCCGCCGTAGACCGTACCGCCGCCCGCAAGTATTTTCGGAAGTTGATCGTCTCTCCATCCAGCGCGGGTTCTTCATCTTCCAACAGCATAAGCGATACCGCATCGGCGTTACCGCGCGTCAGCTTCCACAATCTGGGCGGTGCTTTCCGTCCGGGCACGACGTCCGTCACATCGAATACATACTTAATTTTACCACTCTGGCGATCCGCGTCAAAAATTGCGATACCGCGCGCGCCGCCCCTGATCCGGCAGCCCAGCTTGTTCCACAAATCGAACGACGCGCACATCGCCGCGTCCGGCCGCTGGCCGTAGATCATCACTTGATCGGCAAAGTGGTATTTGTACAAATATGCGGCGGCGCTCAGAAAATGCGCCCACCGCCCGCTATCCCGCGCGACTTCCGAAATATATTGCCGGTACGCCGTGACCATGTTTTCTTTTTTCATGCGCTACCTCCCGCCGGTTCACCGTTCGTATTCCCACTCACCCCGTTTTTTTTTACGAGGTCGGCGTTATAGTCCTTTTCGGTTGGCGGGCAGTCGTTGCAGGCATATCCCTGTTTTTCCAATTCGTCGATATATTCCCGCGTGGCTGCCCGCGCAGCCGTGTCGTTATCCAGACAAAAATCTATTGTGTCAATCTCCGGGTGCATCCGCAGATAGAAGTATATGGGGTCTTTCGCAAGGCATCCCAGCGCCTTGTAATGGCGATTATTCCACGGAATGCCGTTCTCCATATCCATGCTCATGGCGCTCATCGCGTCGATGGCGCTCTCGAATACGCGCAGTGTTGTACTATCCATCTCCGGCGTGAAAGACCACGCGAACACTTTCTTGCTTCCGGCCACATCGCCCTTGAACGGTGTATCCACCCTTGTGCTGGTGCCGCGCAACGCGGCGTGACATGCCTTGTTTTTCATGTCGTACCCCACAAAGACGCAGTTGTGCCGCTGATCTTCGTACAGGGAATTGTTTTTGATCATGTGATTCACAATGTCCGAATGGATGCCCCGCGTTTTGGTCAGATACGCAAAAACACGCCGGTTGTCGGCGTGCTTTGGTGGAAGCTGGAATATTCTTTTGGCGTCGTCTTTGGGAACATCCCGTGCTGTAGGCGGCGGTTCCGATGTTGCATGTTTGGCATTATTGTTTTCAACGCCTTGCTGGGGAAGCTGTTGCGGCGGAGGTTGCCGCACCAAATCCATCATGCGCGACATTTGCGGGCGGTTCGCGCCTTTGCCCACGTAAGCGTTCAGCTTGTTTTTAATGCTCGGTTTGCCCAGCAACGGGGAATTGGAGAAGCGCAGCAATTCGATCACCGCTTCGCGGAATGTCAGGTCGCAGTATTCCTCAAGAAACTGTATAGACCGGCCTTGATGCTTGCCGTGCCCATTGTCTTTCAGGCTGTGGCGTTTCCACTTGTTTCCAGTGATTTTCAGGCTGTCATATTCCTCGTGCCGGTAGGTATCCCCGCTGAATCGCTTGATGGGGATGCCTTTATGCAGGCAGTAATCCACAAGGTTTACTTCCGACGCGGCTTGAATTTGTTCTTCGGTTAGTAGCATGGGGGTGACCTCCTTTGGGGGGAATGAAAAAGGCACAGCCGGGGAGGGTGTGCCTTGAGAAGCAAGGGTTCAGTTTTTTAGAGGACTATTGGAATTCACTGTAAACTTTTTTCTATGATACCGATGACCGCTCAATTTTTTACAAAAATTGCATAGCTCTATATTAAGTTCATTTAATCCTCATTCATATTTATGATGGGAACCTCAAATAATTATGGAGTAACTGCATAGAGCGAGCAAACTTTCAACATAATCACTAGGAGCACCAAATCTCCAACTCTGTCATGCACCCTTTTATT
This sequence comes from Clostridiales bacterium, assembly GCA_003510345.1. GTDB lineage: Bacteria > Bacillota > Clostridia > Christensenellales > Christensenellaceae > UBA5399. Next base: position 16,537 of record DOMW01000090.1, read on the forward strand.
CGTTCATAAACTGGAATCGCTAATTCATATACATTATTATTCTTTCTCTTTACATTTGATACACTAGTATGCTTAAATCCAGGTTGGGCTAATATTACTCTATAGCTCCATTCATTAATTCTAAAATGCTTTTTTATTTCGTCAAATATAGGATAAGAGCCCAAAATAATTTTGGACTCTGTTTGCATTCTTTCTTCAAGGCGGGATAATAATTCTGGATTCGCAATCCAATGAATACTGCGAAGTGCTTGGGCAAATAAAACATCACAATCAACCTTTCTACAGCCCGGATTGCTCTTGGTCGATGCTTTACAGTGTATTAGGCTTATCATTCTTTCGCTAGTTGAAAACCACAATAAGTCAGCAATTTCATTTGCCCGATCATCAAGAATAAGTACATCCTGATTTTTATCTAGCTTCGGCTTAATCAGCTCAATCGTTTTATTAATAATAGGCAAATTCTTAGAGGGATCCTTCTCATCATACCGTTCTTTCTTTATTAAACAGTTCTCCCAGTTCTTTGGAATCCATACCGAAGGCGGCAAATGTTCAATTTTTCTGTTCGGCACAATTTGATTTTTGCCTTCGATGATATCACCATTTGGCATTACTAACGAAAAAGGATAATCGTTCATAGTCTCTTGCAATGAGCAATTAATGATGTTGTTTTCGTTTTTATCCAATCTAATAGAGATTTCGTCATCAGTATCCAATGTCCAAAGATTTTCCGCGTTAAAGTCCATATTTATATTGATTTCAAAATCACAGATTTTCATGGTGCTGCTTAGAACTCCGGTTTGTGGATTAAGTTTATATGGTGGGGTCATTTCGGGAATTACGTTTCTATATGGTTGTTTCCCCTCAATTTGAATAATAACATTCTGCGTTCTGAAAAACAATTCATCTGGTACTATAGCTAGTGGTAGTTCATCAATTCTGTCTATATAATGTGTTTGAGCCAAGAATGATAAGCCTGGTAGAGAGGTCATTACTGGGCCGCTAGTTATCAGACAAACAAGTTGATCACACCATCCCTTAAACTCTTCTGCTGTACCTCTCTTCATCGCCCACACCCTACTTCTCTTTGTAGCAATGCCCCAAGTATTGTCGTTGTCTAAGCTTAATAATGCATGTCCCGCGCTAAATACTCTTCCTTCGCTTGCTCTTACAGAAGCTTGCACGCCACTCCCAATAACAGTTTTATATGCTGGCTGAGAAGCACCTTGCAATACAGAATTCTTTAATCCGACCATTATATAGTCACTCTGGTCAAATTCCGAAAGAATCTTATACAACCTACCGTATGGAATCGGTTCAAATTTTCCTTTTATTATATGTTTTCTTATTAGTTTTAAAACGAGTTCACTTGTCGATAATTCGAACAGAAGTCCTTGTTCACTCACATGGTAAAAGATATGGACATCAAGCATATCTTCAATGTATATTTCTCTGCTAGCCCATTCTAATGGTTTACTATAGGATGTAACAACAATTAACGGCGATGAAGCATTTTGCTGTTCCACATGGATGATGTTGATATTGTCCGCACTATCAACAGTATCCTCAACATTGGCCAAGCAAAAATTGCCATCTGTTCCATAGACTCTTGTGCTGAAAAACACATTTATTTCGGGCATTTGAAAATCAATGTCACTAGCATGGGTGGATCGATTAAAACGAGCTCTCTCCATCTGTTCATTGATAACACCAGGTATTAGACGACTCCATGCAACATCCGATCTATATAATTCACTTACCTCACCTCTTACCGCATCTACATTTGCTATTAGAACCGCCTGCCCTGCTTGACCAGGAGCTTGACGCGATATGCGCCCGAGGAATTGAATGGTGTAGGGTATTGATCTAGGCGTAGCATGCAATACCGCGACTTTCAAGTTGGGTATGTCTAACCCTTCACTTGCTATTCCTACACAAACGAGACCATCTAAGGCACCGTTACGAACTTTCCGAATCAAATCTGCATTTACCTTTGGCGAACGTTTAGAGTGGATTACATCAATGTTAAAACCAGCATCCGTGTATTCGCTTACTAGTCTTTTTGCATCTTTGATACGATCTGTTCGGATTATTATTGCCGCATTGGGATTATCAAGCTTCTCATCATTATAGACTGTTGAAGCAGCACGCACTAAATCTGTAGTATAACCGGGTTGCTGTATACCCGCGTTAATGCCTCTAAAACTAACTGAACGCATGATTCCATCATCAAGAGCATTATTAATAGAATAGTGATATATAAGTTTTGCTTGCATTCTTTTTCGATCCCTTCTAAAGGGAGTGGCAGTTAAGAAAATTCTTTTTATTTTTGTATAGTAATCATTAATTGCTTTCCATATTGGGGCAGGCGAATGGTGTGCCTCATCAACAAATACGGCATCAATAAGGTTATCGGGTATAGGCGTCAACTGAGTATAATATGGGGAGATACTATTTGGATGTGCCACCACAACATCGTTTGCCTCGAATATTGTTTCCCATGCCTCTTTGGAGTTTTTGCGCTCTTCCACTTCATAAACATTGACAAATGGCATATCTCCAGATATACACTTAGCGAAGCGTAAATCTTTTAATTCTTTAAAATTATCACATATTTGCCTGCGCAGTATTTTTGACGGCTCAACAATTAGTATTTTCGATAGTTTTAGCTCAAAGCAGGCGGCCATCATTATAGCGGTTTTTCCTGATCCTGTTGGCATACTAATCAGCGCGGCAATTTCATTTGAAGACGTTGTATAGTAACTCTTTAAGGCCCAAATGGCACCAAGTTGACACTTTCTAAGACCGTGTTGATTGTCAGGTTCAAGTGTAAACCGATTTCTGTTATCCTGAAAAAATGGCATGAATGCACCTCCTAGTTTTTCCAGTTATCGTTAATTCGAAAAAGGCTATCCCTCTTGCAGTCATCATTATAAATAATGGTTGTCTGAAACTGTTTTATTTTACTCCCTTATTGTTGCTTACTGAACAATACCGTGAAGTTCACTTTTCTTGACATCCCCCAACCCAAAGCCGTACAATACCATCAAGGGGATTTGCCCCGAAAAATATGATATAACGTGGCAGGCTGAGGTGCTACCAACACCCCAGCCCTGCATATGAGGTGAGCAAGCACCCCTCGCAATCCTAAGACACCACGCTAATCAATTATAGCACCAGCCTTCAGGATTGTTCAAGCGTATACGAACGCGGAATGAGGGATAAGCGCGAAAGCGCCGCCTCCGTCCGCGTTTTTTGTATTTGGGTGAATCCCCTTTATTAAAACAGAAAGAGGGAAGCGCTATGGATTATTAGGAAAATATGGAACTCAGAATTCAGGGAATCGGAACAGGCGGGATCAACCCAAGTGCCCGCACTGTATTTACCAAACTCAAATCATACTTTGAACTGCTGGGGAATGACCAACATATCCTGATCAGGTACATTTCCGGTATGATCGCCGCAACGAATGTGACGATGCTGGATGAAGCCGCTTCATACGGCTTTGATGTCGCCGACCAACTGCACCAAATCTGTACCGATTTGTTGGACAAACATGGCGCTAATCCGGAATATCACGAATACTATACGGCGATCAGCGCTAAGCGCGACCTCTTCTCCATTTATCCCACCGAGAGTACCGTACAAAGCCTATACTATCTGGAATTATTTGACCTGCATGCTGAACTTTCCGTCAACGAATATATATTGAGACAGGAAAAAAACATACGTGAATTTGCCGGTCTGCCCGAAGTCGGACACTACTATGAAATACTGGAGCAGAAATTGGGAGCCGCCGCAAAAGACCTCAACGATTTGCTGTTAGAGCACTTTGTTTGCGCGCGCGTGATGGACGCGTTCCGGCAAGGGATGCTGAACGAATATCATTATACGCTGGAAAATGTCGACCCTGACACCCAACAGCCCATTTTCCAGCTTTGGATGGAGACACTTTAGGTTGTTGTGTACTTCATAGATGAGAAAGCGCCGTTCATGATCCTGTTATGAACGGCGCTTTCGTTTTATTGCCCATTTTTACCGCTAAAATTAGCTGTCTGCCATTCTTGCCATAATGTGTGCCGTCGCAAGTCGAGAGCGATGTGTGCCGTCGCAAGTCGAGAGCGTGAGTATTCGGTCGTTTGCGCTCACATCCACGCCGCTATTATAAAGTGAAAGCCCTTTCGCCTGCGCCGCCCAATCCATAAATTCACTTTGGTTTTCAAAATCCAGCTTGAGGTAGTGAAACGCACGATCTGCCGTATCGTAATTGATTACGGCGGATATTCGCCACCATCCATGCCGTTCATAGATCGTGTCAAACTGAATGTACTGATGTTTATCGTAATAGGCCTTGTTGTTGAAATAGAGCAGCGTTCCAAACATATCCGTCCTGCCGTGCCCCATATTGTGCGCATATAAAACGGTATTCTGATTCAGCGCCGCCATATTGTTGTTGTGGTCTGCGAACACGGCTCCCGTCCTGCTCTTCTCGCCGGTAAACGAGGTGCCCAGATACTTGTTGTTATCAGCCGCCTGTACAACAGGGTAACTGATGATCGTATCGGGAATGGCAATCCTTCCGACTGTTTCAGCATTCTGCGTAAGCAGGGCATCAAAGTCCACAACCGTATAGGGCAATACTGCCGTTTCCGGCGGGGCGGCCACAGGTTGGGATTGCGTCAGTTCCGTTGTTTCATTTGAAACAATGCTGGTGTAGTTCGTTTGAATGCCGGTGTATTCTGTGATTTCCCTTTCCGCCGACATCAATTCTGTGATAAAAAATATGCCGCAAACTGCGGCGATTAAAATCAAAACAATGATGAGCATGGTTGGTTTTTTCTTTTCCATATTTCCCTCCCACACAGGAAAGGGGCGGCCATAACGACCGCCCCTCTCCATGCCATGCCGGATGCGCGTTATTCGCTCACCGGCTTTTTCTTCCGTTTGTACAGCAAAAGCGCGCAGACCCCTGCGCCAATCGCGGCGACCAACGCCCACATGGGTAATCCGGCCCGGCCTGTCTTTGCACCGGTTCCTGTTCCCGGTATGACTTCCACGCCGATCCCCACGCTCTGCGCGTCTGAATCGATGTCTCTGTGGCTGGCGATTTCGGTGGTATCTATGTACAATGTTTCATAGACCACCAATACTTGCCCCTGCCATTCTTTTCCGTCAAGCGTAAATTCCATCTGCACTTTTCCATTCGGCGCATCAGGCGTGAATACCAATTCGGATGATACGCCAATCGCTTCGCCGGTTTCTTTGTTCATCAGCTCCCCGCGCAGGGCATATTCCTGATCCGGCTGCAAATTGGCGTATTCTATGTTGTCGATGATTTTCACATTCTCGGACGCGGGAACGGTTTTGCTCCCATCTTCCGCTGTGGCAACGGTTTCGAGTTCAATCTGGGCGATGTCCACTTGCTGCCCAGTATCGTCCTTATCATGGTGCGTAGCGATGATCTTGTCCTGGTACAGCAGGGTTTCAAAAATCACCAGCTTTTGCTCCTGCAAGCCAAGCCCATTGAAAACAAATGTCACATCAATGCTGCCTTTGTCGTCCGCGTTTTTGGCTTTAAATTGCACTTCGGACACAATCTCTTTGCCATCTTCCAAAACAGGCTCACCACTTATCGCATCCATCACTTGTCCGCGCATCAGATAGGTTTTGCCCTGAGACAACCCATCGTATTCTATTGTGTCCACAATGGTTGTCTGTTGCACGGGCAGAATCTCCTTTTCGCCATTTGCGCCAACCGCGCCTGTACGAATTGCTGGCGTTTTGAAAACAACGGTCTGTTCCGCATCTTCAATATCCGTATGGGCGGCGATCTCCACGTCCTCATACACCAGCGATTCAAATACGACCACCGACTTGCCTATGAGTGTAACGGAATCAAAGGTAAATACTACATCCACCGTTCCCGCTGCTTTCAATGCCTTAAATGTGGTTTCAGCCGTGATCACCTTGCCGTCCGTGATAAGCGGCTCTCCGATGTCCTTGTCCATCAGCGTACCTTTGAGGGTGTATGTTTCACCAACCGTCAGATTCTCGAATGTCACCGTATCAATAATGGTTGCGTCCGCGCAAATATCAATTTCCTTTTCGCTGTCCGCGCCTACCGCCGACGTGCCGATCTGCGGCTCCCTTACTGTAACGGTCTGCCCCTTGTCATCAATATCGGCATGGGCGGCGATCTCGCGTCCTTTGTATTCCAGCGATTTAAACACGACTGCCGACTTGCCTATGAGGGTAACGGAATCAAAGGTGAATACCACTTCCACCGTTCCAGACGGTTCTTCGGCCACAAACGTAGTTTCAGCCGAAACTTCTTCGCCGTCAACCAAAATCGGCTCTCCGGTGTCCGCATCCATCAATATGCCTGTGACCGTGTACGTTTCGCCCGCGATAAGATTTTCGTAGGACACCGTATCAATGATCACGGCATCGGTGCAAACGTCAATTTCTTTCTCGCCGTCCGCGCCCGCCGCCGCTGTGCCGATCTGCGGGTCATGGAATGTCACCGTCTGCCCCTCGTCGGCGATGTCCGCGTGGACGGCCACTTCATTACCCTCGTATTCCAGCGATTCAAACACCACGATGCTCCGGCCCGCAAGTGCAAGCGAATCAAACGTAAATTCCATCGCAGCGCTGCCCGTTTCCGAAAGCGCCCGGAATGTCTTTTCTGTCGCGACCTGTTCGCCGTCTACCATAAGCGGCTCCCCGGCGGCCTTGTCCATCAACACGCCCTTTACCGTATACATCCTGCCTACCATCAGGCCGCTGTAATACACAGTGTCCGTGATGGTGGTGGTTTTGGAAACATACGCGCCGCGCCCGGTTGTTTCTTCATCCATCGCCGTTGTAAAAATCTCCGGCCTTTGGATGTAGTCATTCGTCATTGTGCCTAAATTAATTGTGGTATTGTGACGGTAAATGCTCACTTCACAGGAAAGCAGTTCCTTGTCCTCATTGGCGGCGCACGGCAATTCTTCAATCAAATAGGTGTCGTACAGCAGCGCGCCCAGGTCATCATCCAGTGTATTGATGTCACCAAACCATATCCCATCGTTTGCCGTTTCGCCGCGATTGGTATGCTGGCTGTGCGGGTTCCAGCCAGATGACGTGTCAAGCTGGCCGTTCCTATCCGTAACAATGATATGGCTTTCGCCCGTTGTGATGGACTTAATGGAAAACGGAACGCCCGCCATGCGGTTTGTGTCGCCGTCCGAGATTTTCACGCCGCGCAAATCCCCACGGATGGGATTGTTTTTGATGGCTGTGGCCGATGTGTTAAGCTGAACGATCTTGCCGTGTTCCCGGATGGTAAAGGTGCGGCTTAGTACACCTGTGGCGAGATAGCCGTAATCGGGCGGCGATACCTCTCTGCATTCGTAAGTGCCATAGGGGAGCAGGTCGTTTGCGGTAGCCGCCACCCCGTCCGCATCGGTGGTCATGGCGTACACAACATCGCCCACGCCGTACAATGTGCCCATCACCAACACACTGTCCACGCTGCGGTTGACGATCTCAAAAACGGCTCCTTCAAAAGTAGCGCCACCCTGCGCTTCGTGCTCGTCGATCTCGTTATCCCACTTTTCCGCCCGGACGCCGCCGCGAATGATGGCATTTTTAATGACATTACCGCTGGATTTTAAGCTGACAATCACACCGTCCTGCCTAATTTGGAAAGATTGGCGTATTACACCGGCATTGAGGTAGCCGGTGGGGGCGGTGCGTTCCACGATCTCATAACTGCCGTAGGGCAACAGGTTATTTGCCGTGCCTGCCGCGCCGCTGGCATCGGTTGTCATCGTGTGTACCACCGCATTGGGCGCGTATTCCTTGCCGCCCACTACGACGCTGTTTTCACTGCGGTTGAAAATATCCAGCACCGCGCCCGCTAAAGTGGCGTCACCCTGTGCCGCTCTGCGGTTCAGTTCGGCATCCCACTTCTCAATGGCAACCCCGCCACGAATCACGTTATTCTTTATCGCTGTGGCGCTGGTTTTCAGGTTGACAATCGCGCCATTCTGCCTGATTTGGAAGGATTGCCGTATCACACCGGTGTTGAGGTAGCCGGTGGGAGCGGTGCGTTCCACGATTTCGTAATTGCCATAAGGAAGCAGGTTGCTTACCGTGCTTGCCGCGCCGCTTGCGTCTGTCACCATTGTGTGTACCACCACATTGGGCGCGTATTCTTTGCCGCCCACTACGACGCTGTTTTCACTGCGGTTATAAATATCTAATACCGCGCCTGATAATGTTGCGTCACCCTGTGCCATCCGGCGGTTCAGTTCGGCATCCCATTTTTCGGTGGCAACCCCACCGCGAATGATTTCGTCCGGTACTTCCGGCTCGTTGTACGTTTGTACCGACTCGGTTGTGCCGCCCTCTTTGATATGCCGGATGAACAACGTATCGTTCAGGAGATACCCCGTGGGCGCTTTCGTCTCTACGATTGTGACGGTGCCAACCCCCAGCGCCGGGTCGCCAGCCATGTTGGTGTACAGCGGATCGCTCCCTGGAAGCAGGTAGTCCGGATGCAGATAGGCTGTGCCTTTATCGCCCGTCCTTACAATCCACGTCCGGAGCGGCGTTTTTCCTCTCAACGCGCTTTCGTTCGCGTATTGGCCATCGTAGTACCGAATTGTGAATTCCGCGCCCGCAAGCCGCGCGCTGCCCTGCGATGTGTCGCCGTTGGTATCTTTATCCAGCTTCTTCAGCAGGATGCCTATGGGGTCGTTGTAGGGAACGTCCTGTACCGTGACAACTTTTGTTTGCCCGGACACGATCTCAAATGCAACGGGGGTATTGTCCGGCAAAAACCCTGCGGGCGGCTTCACTTCGACGATGCGGTATCCCGTTCCCGCCGCGATACCTTCCAGCCTGCCCCTGCCGTTCGAGTCTGTGGTGATGCTGCCGATTTTGTTGTTGCCGCTGTCGAAAACGTCAAACACCGCGTCCGCAAGCGAATAGCTGCTGTTACCGTTTGACAGGCCGGGGTTGGCGGATGATTTTTGAATCTCCAGATTGCCGGTCGGCGCGTATTCCCAAGACATCAGGCTTTGGTTTGTGTTACTGCCGACGTTATAGAGAAACATCTCAAACCCGGCAGGCGGCATGGGCTGTGCACCCACCGCGGCAATTACGTTATGCAGATGTCCGATGGTCGCCGCCGAAAGCCCTTGAAAAGCGACCGGGTCATTCAGCCAAACGTATGCCGCCGCCGCGTGGGAAAGCCCGTACCCTTCCTCAAGGGAATCGGGGTTGCCAAACAGGTTGTTTTTGATAGAATTGTATCCCGGCCCGCCGTACAGGTAATACGCGCATTTAATCAGCAAATCATAGCCTGTGCCGGGTTGGATATATCCACTTACATCATACGTGCCGGTGGCAACTCCGGACAGATTGGGGTCAAGACAGAGCGCCACGTTTCCGTTTGCGGTGTAATATGATGTGTAGTAGCCATAATATATCTGGCTTGCGCTGCGGGTATGGTTCACTCGCGTTGTCGCGCCCCGCGTAGCGCGTGTGGCAGGTGCATAAGCCGTAATCGTGAGATTGCCGCCCAGCGCGGACGCCGATATATGCAGCATCCCGTCCGCAACGTTGAAACGATCTGCGGGAAGATCGATACCGTTCTGAGTCACGACAACGCCCTCGGATGCCGCCACCGGCACGCTAACCATACTCGCGTTGGACGGCACCAACAGTTCGTGCGTATCGGTTGAAAAAGCGCCGTTTATATATGTACCGACCGTTATCCTGACGGGCAGTTCCCTGATCTCAGACACAGGGCAATACCAACTGACCGTGACATTATGCCCCATGTATTCATCCGGCAGGGAAACCAACCCCGTTACCGCGTCGTATACCGCCAGCGCGGTGATATCTTCATTTTCGTTCAACAGCATACGAAACCGCAACGTGTCCGTGCTGACCGGAACACGATCCGGAAAGTGGTTCGCCGCGATGGTGATCCCCGCTTCACTTGCCCGTGCGATGACGGGGAAGGCATGGGAGGACACGACCGCGTATTCGGAAAAATCTGTCACGCTCTGGCTTTGCGCGTCGTCGTAGTAATGATAGACGACATTGACCAAAGGGCTTTCGACCACTTTGAGCAATTCAGGCTGTACTTCGGTCGGTATGGGTGTTTCGGCGGATGGCTCCGGTGTGGGTTCCGCCGTTGGCTCTGCCGTTGATTCCAATGCCGGGTCTGATGTGGGTTCCGGCGTTGGCTCAGGTGTTGGTTCCGGCGCAGGTTCCACGCTTGGAGCGGGTTCGCCCTGTGGGGTATCGCCGCTTACGGCTTCGCTCGTCGCCATTGCCGACATCGGTATGAGCGAGAAGCACAGCGCGATGGCAAGCAACAGCCAGATCGCTCTTTTAGGAACTTTTTTCATTCTTCACTTTCAGGCGATTGCTGTCAAGGTATTTTTACAAACTTATATTACAATACAAAAAAAATATGGCGCATCCTACAATATAGGCCGCGCCATATTTTCACATGATTGGATATCACCGCCGCTCCGGCAATGCACCGCTGTCATTGTGTATCCGCCACCTTGCGACCCACCACCACCAGCCTGCCATTCTCCTGCGAATACTCGCAGGTGGCAAGCGTAACCAGTTCCTCGCCAAACTTTGGCGTAATACCCGTTTCGTAAAGCGCCAGTTCCTTGATATTTTTAATATAATCGTCGAACTCCGCTTCCGTTTCGGCATCGTAAAATTGGTAGAACTTGAATACGTCATCCGTTTTTTTGTATACCTGAGAAAGAAATACCGATACGATCTCGTATTCCGCATTTTCATACAGAGTGCTGTATTCAAATGTCATGTGCTCCAGATAAAATTCCACATCCATATAATCGATCAGCGCGTGGAACATACTTCCATTTTTCATGTTGTGGCCGTGTATCAGCAGATTCGCGCCGCGCGGGTCAACAGAGCAGTTTTTATCAATGAACAGCGTACCCTGCAAACTGGGATCGTCCTGCTTATCAAATGTGCGGTACAGGTAAAACTGTCCGTTCTCTTCCTGCGTATACATGACAGGGTAGTCCACTTCCGTGCCCTGTATTTTCAGCCAGCCCGCAAGGTCGTTGTTTTGCGCATACAGTTCTTTTAACTGGGGCAGAATCTCCGGCGCGGGCGTGGGCGTAGGCTTTGCGCTGGGCGTTGCCGATACTGTGTGCGCGGGGGTTGGTGTCACGGCGGTTGCTGCCGTGGTGGGCGCGGGCGTTACCACAGGCTCAGGTTCCGCCGTCATGGGGACCACCACAAACGCAATAACGCACACAACCACCGCTGCCGCCGCCGCAAGCACAACCAGCCATCCCCGCTTGTTGTCGGGTGTGGATGTTTTTTCTTCCGGCCTTATATCATCTTTCGGTTTGTCACTCATTTTTGAAATATACTCCTGTTACGACAGCCGCCTGTACAATCATCCATTTTGCACCACATGCTGCGCAGGATTGCTTATCTTTGCAACATACTCCTTGAAGGGGAAGTTTTTACAAAAAACCAGGTGCAATCCCAGCGGCACGATACCAAGATGTCAACGAATGATTGTACAGGCGGCTGTCAAATATATACGCAGGACGGGCGGCAAAGTATTTGGGGAGCCCGTCCTGCGCCATTCGCGGAAAAATTCCCGTCAAATGCTCATTTAACCACGACCTTCTTATACGCCGCAAACCCTGCGAACCCAGCCGCCGCAAGAACCATCACTACGACCATCCACACGCTGCCCGTAGCGTCCGCTGTCTTGGGCACATCGTCGAGCGCTGTATCTGCCGCGGGAGCAGGTGTAGGCGTTGCTGCCGGAGGAGTGGGGGTGGGGGTTGCCGCTGGAGCCGCCGGAACCGTTCCGCTCGCGCCCGCCGAACCGGAAACCTCGCTCAGGTTGCCAGAACTATCGCTGCCTTCCATGCCGGAAAGCGAGAAAGAATACTCCTCGCCCGCCGCTGCGGTTACTGTGTAGTAATATATAACCCGCTCCCCGGTTACAAACAGAAACGAATCCGTGGATGTGCCTGCCGGTGCGCTGTTTTCGTTATAAGACAAGCCAGTTGTGGAAATATTACCCGACAAACCCGCGTTATTGGTGGTAATCGTAACCATTACAGTATCGCCGGTGCTCGCGTCCTGTGTGATAGACACGCCGGGAGCAGCCGCTGCCAGCGCAGTTGTCGCCATTGCCATAATCATAATCATCACGGCCACCGCGACAATTACTTTACTTCTTTTTTTCATTGTATATCCTCCATATTCTTGATACCCGCCGGAGATATGCCGCCGCGCGGGCAAATTTCTTATGATCCGGCTTTCCGCGCCGGGAACGGAGCGGAAAGCCCATTTCGTATTACGGTTTTTTATTCCGCGGGGGTCGCCATCTGCGCCAGCCGTACATAGTCGCCTACGTCCGCTCTGTCATTGCCGTTGATGTCGGCGGCTTTCAGATACACGCCCGTCAGCGGTTCCACCTGGCTGGCAGCCTGCGCCAGCAGCACATAGTCGCCTACGTCCGCTTTGCCGTTGCCCTGAATGTCGCCCATGATCACCACTGTGATTGAGCTTATTACTTCGCCGTCGCTATTCAGCAGTTGAATGACTGTACCCGTACCCACGGGCATTGAGTCAGCCGCCGTATCGCCGTCCTTATCCAGCACAGCGATAGTGCAGCCCGCGGCAGTAATGGCGCTGCTATCGAATTGACCTATCAAATCCGCAGCCGTCATTGCGGCGGAACCGTTGGACGGGGCAGCGTCAATGTTGGTGATCAGTTCGCCCAAGGTTGCATCCTCGGTGACGGTCACATCGGCGTCCGAATTAACAAGCTCGCCCAGCTCAAGAGCAACAAGATTGTTGATGGCTGTGGTCACGCCGTCAGCCACATACGCCCTTACGGCGGCGGGCGTTGCCAAAAGGTCAACAGCATCCTTCGCATTGGAAATCGCGTCCTGCAACGCTGCCCATGAAGCGGTTGTATACTCACTTTCCGTCAGCGTGTCAGCCATCGCGGCAATCGCCGCTTTTTTAGTGGTTTGCGCATTAGCAAGGGCCGTCGGGTCAACCGCAAGGTCTGTAATGGCCGTAGTAACCGCGCTGTAGTCATAGCCTGTTACGGAGGCGATCACGTCCAGCGCGTTAATTGCGCTCTCCGCAGCGTCTATCGCGTCTGTCACAGCCGTCCATGAAGCGGTTGTATAATCACCTTGCACCAACCCGTCTATCAGGGCGTTGACCGCTTCTTTTTGCGTGGTCTGCGCGGCGAGAAGGTCGGCTTTCGTTTCAAGCGTCAGGATTGCCGCGTCGATCGTAGCGTAGTCGTTCGCGCCGGTACCGTGCGCCCTTACGGCGTTGGGGTCGGTCAATGCGTCGATCGCGTTTTCCACGGTGGTAACCGCAGTGTTCAGCAGACCCCATGAGGTCACCGTATAGACCGTTTCGGCCGCTACGCCTTCCTCTGTCAGGTAGGCATCGATCCTGGCTTTCGCGGCGGTTTTCAATGTGCCAAGCACAGTTGCGTCAACCGTAAGCTGGCCAATCGCGGTGTCGATCGTAGTTTCATACGCGTCATACGCTTCTACCGCGGCAGTGGTTGTCAGAGCATCCACCGCGGCCTTTGCGTTGGTTACAGCCGTTGCCACGGTCGCGTCCCAGTTGGTGTAATCCGCCGCCGTCAAGCCCTTGGCCGTCACATACTGGTCGATCGCTTCCTTTTTGGCTGCTATTGCAGCTGTCAGCTCCGCCGCCGTATCGAGGGCTTCAATCGCCGCGTTGATCGCGGCTTCATAGCCGGTATACGCCACTACCTGAGAGGCCAGCGTGAAACTTTCAAGCGCCGTAGTCTTCTGCGCGGTGATCACAGTCTGTAAATCCGTCCACGAAGCGGCTGTCCAATCGCCTTCAGTCAGCGCTTTACTCGTCACATACCCGTCGATCGCGGTTGCCTTGTCTGACTTCGCGGTCGCAAGCGCGCTGCTGCTGATACCGCTTTCCAGCGTGGTTTTCGCGCTGTTGATCCCTGCCTGGAAATCATACGCTGTTACGGCGGCAATGGTATCCTTAGTCGCAACCGTTGTTTTCTCCGTGCCAATCGCCGTCTGGAATGTGCTCCACGCGCCGCTTTCGTAATCGGTCTCTACCAGCGCAAGGCCGGTCACGTAACTGTCAATGGCAGTTTCCGCGGCAGTTACAGCCGCGCTAAAGTCCACCGTCGTCTCCAAGTTGCCCACCGCGGTGTCAATCGCGGCTTCATGATCGTCATACGCGGTAATAACCGACGGTAACGCGCCCGAAACCGCCGCCGCTGTATCTATTTTCACCTTTTCCGCTGTAATGACGTTTTGAAACGCTGTCCACGAATACACTGTGTACTCCGACTGTGTCAAGCTCTTGCCCGTTACATAAGTGTCAACCGCAGTTTTAGCGGTTGTTACCGCCGCACCCAGTGCGGTAGAATCAATCACAAGGCTGGTAATAGCCGCAGTAACCGCGCTGTAGTCATAGCCTGTTACTGAGGCGATCACGTCCAGCGCGTCAATCGCGCTCACCGCGCTGGAAATCGCGCCCGTCATAGCCGACCATGTAACGCTTGTGTAGTCACCTGCCACCAACTCGTCATCCAGAGCGTTTACCGTTGCTTTCATGGTGGTTTTCGCCGCGTCAAGTGCTGCCGCTGTCTCCAGCGTAGCAATCGCCGCGTCAAGCGAGTCGTAGTCGTTCGCTCCAGAACCGTGCAGCCTTAGGGCGGCAGCAGTAGTCAAACCATCAATCGTGCCTTCCATAGCGGTAACCGTAGCGCTCAACAGGGCCCATGAAGTGGAAGTATAGTTTCCTTGAGCCGTTACGCCTTGCTCTGCCAGGTAGGCAGTGACCCTGCTTTTCGCGTCTGCCTTTAACCCGTCTATAACGCCCTCGCCCGCTGTGAGCGCCCCAAGTGCGCTTGTGATGGGGGTAAGATCAACGGCGTTTACACCATTAACATCACTCGCAGCATCAATAGCCTGTCTCGCGGTTGTGATTGCGGTTTGCAAGGTAGTCCAACCCCCCGCTACATAATCAGCTTCCACGTAACCGACCAACATCTCGTCGATTGCCGTGTTTTTGGCGGCCTTCGCGTCGCTGAGGTCATCCGCCAGCGCCACCGCAGGCAGTAATGTCAGCACCAATAGCATTGCCAACAGTACAGAAACAATTTTCTTTCCCTTCATTTCCAATCTCCTTTGCTCCTTGATGTTTTAAGATATGAGTATTGTTCGCCATCTATCAAAGAATTAGCCGTTCTGATATCAAAGAGTGGGCTTTCTGATATCAAAGAGTGGACTTTTTGATA
>DOMW01000090.1:31962-33914 GCA_003510345.1 Clostridiales bacterium
TATCAAAAAGTCCACTTATTGATAGCGGACTATTTTGACATCCCCCCTCTATACTCCCGCAAACGGCGGTAAAACGTGGCCTGCGTCAGCCCCGTTTGCGCAAGAACTTCTGAAAACCCCAGTTTGCCGCGCTCCCATTGTTTCACCAGCGCGGCAAAATCCTCCGGGGGCTTTTTGACAGGGCGGCCAAAAAGCACACCGCGCGCTTTCGCCGCCGCGATGCCCTCGGCCTGCCGTTTTTTGATGCTGTCGCGTTCGCTGTGCGCCACGAATGACAGGATTTGCAGCACCAGGTCCGCAATGAACGTCCCCATCAGGTCTTTGCCGTTGCGGGTATCCAGCAGGGGCATATCGATCACGGCAATGTCAACGCTTTTTTCTTTCGTCAGCAGCCGCCATTGGCTTTGGATTTCCTCATAGTTGCGCCCCAGCCGGTCGATGCTCTTTACATAAAGTAAATCGCCGGAGCGCAGCTTCCCCATCAACGCCTTGTACGCCGGGCGGTTAAAATCCTTCCCGCTCTGCTTATCCATAAAAATATTACGCGGCGGTATCCGTACCCCGCCCATAGCGATCATCTGCCTGTCCTCGTTCTGATCCGCGCTTGATACGCGGACATAGCCGTAGCTTGCCAATCAATCATCCTCCTTCGCATAGAAAGGCGGGGAACCCATCCCCGCCCATGTTGCGCGTTATCGTTCCATACCCCGCAGACGCGGCGGCCACGCCTTTTGCCTTTCCCCGCGCAGCATATCTTCCATTCCGCGCCGCACATGCTCCATTTCTTTCACCTCGCTTTTAAGGGAACCATATTCCCGATTCAGCGCGCTGCGCTCCACCGCAAGCCTGCCGCGCTCATCCCGCCACGCCTTCACCGGCAGGGCAGAGCGCCCGTCCATCACATCATCGAGATAACGCTTCGCCGCCTCATAGAGCGATATTTCCGCATGATGCTCACTGCGGAATTTCTCTCGCCGCTTAGGCTTGGCGATAGCCTGATACTGCCGGAATATTTCACGGTGCTGCCGGTAATATCCCGCCTGCTTCAGATGCTCATCCAGCGTTTTCACGCGGCGGCCTATGCGGTTCAGTTCGCCGCCCAAAGCAACCTGCCGTTCATATAATTCCCGAACCTTGTCACGCAATCCCGGCATATCCTTTATGTTATTACGAACAAGAAAGTTAAGCATATTCGCCGCCATTTTCAGGTTATATGGCGCTCTGTAACGCCCGGATTTGCTTTTCTGTTCCTGCCTGTCCAGTATGCCGCGAATCACATCGGCGAGTGTGGGCGGCTCCGCGTTCTTCGTTTCCGCTTTTATCCAGCTTGTGAGATGCCTTATCCGCGCCCGCAACTGCCTGATCAGCTTGTTGCTCACTTCGATGTCGCGGTTGATGTCCCCGCGATTGGTGACAATGCCCTTGCGCTCCATCTGCGAGGCGGCAACGCCCAAATGGATGGTGGGGATTTGCTCAATCCCTTGCCGCCCATAGCTTCGGTGGTCAATCCGTTCGGCTAATCCCCGCCGTTCCAATTCAGCGTTTACAGCGTCAGCCCATGCCGCCCGCCATTCTTCCGCTTTTGTGGGTTCGTTCCAATCCACGGTGTAGATTTTGCGGGTCTTGAACGCGCCGCTTTTCAGCAGGATTCTCTCGCCGTTCCTGTCAAGAATATATTCCTTTTTCGATTTCGCGCCCCATGAACCGTCAGGCTCAAACGGTCGTAAGGTCAGCATGATATGCGCGTGCGGGTTCCCGTCGCCTTTATCGTGAACACAAACGTCCGCGCACATCCCCGCCGACACAAAATGCCGTTTGGCATATTCGCGGGCAAGAGAGATATTCCGCTCCCGCGTCAGTTCCACGGGCAGGGCGATTTCAATTTCACGGGCAAGCTGCGCGTTACTGTTTTTCTCAGCCATCTCCGCCGCGTTCCATAATATTGCGCGGTC
>DOMW01000029.1:0-6804 GCA_003510345.1 Clostridiales bacterium
TCATCCAGACGGACGCGGCGATCAACCCGGGCAACTCGGGCGGCCCACTGCTTAACACGAACGGCGAAGTGATTGGCATCAACACGATGAAGACGTCCATAGCGGGATACTCGCAATACGGCGGCATGGTCTCCGCCGAAGGGCTGGGCTTTGCCATCCCGATCAACGACGCCAAAACAGCGGCGGAAGAGATCATACAGTACGGCGAAGTGGTGAGCGGCCCCGAGAAAGCAAATGGGGAAGACGCGGCAACGGGACAAGCGGCTGAAATAAGGGCAGGGATCGGTTTCAGCTACGAACCGGTAACGGCGGAGGACGCGCAAAACTGGAATGCCCCGCAAGGCATCATCGTCCGGTATATCTTACAGGGCAGTCCGGCGGAAGAACAAGGCCTAATGGTTTCGGATATCATCACGGAACTGGACGGCGTGGACCTGACAGGCGGTGCGGAAGCGCCCTCGTTTGCGAACAAACAGGTAGGCGATGTGGTGACCGCGAAAGTGTGGCGGGAAGGTCAGGAAATAGAGATGTCGTTCACACTGGTGGATGTCGCCGCCATTGAAAGCGCGATCGAACAGCAGCGGGATTTCCAGTTGCCGGACGGGTTTGAACTGCCGGAGGGGTTTGAACTGCCGTAAGACAGCCGGGTAACTCGTTCAGAATAGAAAATAAATACTATATACAAAACAAACACAAGATAGTTGTTCGGTCTTGTGTTTGTTTTTTTCCACTTAGTAACCGCTGATCAATGCAGGAAACGCGTTTTTTTGCCTTATCATGGGCGGCAGCGCAAGCAAGGTTTGCCTATGCCTTGGTTCGGGAGACGAGATTTGAGCTCGCCCCTGCGCTACTAATGAAAAGATAAAGCTTTCCACCGCGGATCGTTATGACGCTGCCACTGGGCGTCAAGGGGGGGCAGGGAGATTCGGAATTNNCCGCTTCACTGCGGGCTCGCCGCACCGCAAGGGGCAGCGGCTTGCTCACTGCGCGTTCAGCGAATGCTGCACTCCCTGCATTGCCCATCGGGGCGCGGTCGTTCCGCATTCCCCTTAACGCCGACGTAGGCCCACGACCTTAGTTATCTGGGAAGACTTACGGTTCAGCAATGCAGACCAGAATACAGGATAAATGAAGTGATTTTATAGTATTCTACGGCATGGTACTTCACTATGGTATGCGCCTTTGTCTTAAGGGAGTTTTTAGAACCGNNAACCGCCGGAGGCATATAATGCGCCGCAGGCTCCTTGACCCGGGAGGAATACCCAAAAGCAAACGCAAGATTATTTGCACAATAGAAATACGGGTTCGTGTTTGGACGAACCCGCTTTCGCTTTAACCAGCAATTACCTATATCCTGTTCGCATACTCCTTGATCGCCGCTTTATCCTTGAGCTCCTGCGTGTAAGTCAAATAAGCCGATTCCTGCGCGCTCGTAAGCTGCGACGCCATGATATCGTCCTTTACCGTCTCAAACGGCACCGGCCCTTTGCCATCCCTGTCATATTTAATAATGTGATACCCAAAATCCGTGGCGACAGGGTCGGAAATATCGCCTACATTCTGAAGCGCAACCGACGCCTCGGTAAATTCAGCGATATATTCCTCGTTGCCCTCATACACCAGATACCCGTATGTTTTGGCCGGTTCGCTTTCCATGCCCGGATCCTCGCCATACTCGGCTATAAGCGCGTCAAAATCCTCGCCGTCCCTCGCCCGCTGCGTGATCTCATCCGCCAGGCTCTTTAGCTCGGCAAGCGCTTCATCACGAACGGCGTCCGCCTGCTCGTCGTTCCCTTCGCTCCTGAGCGTGCTGATCTCGGCCTGCGTTTCGTCCGGGATAGAGAGCAGCACATGCTTCACGTATTTATACCCGCTCGGGTTCACGTACAGTTCGCCAAATGCTTGGTACAACGACGCCTGCGTCTCGTCCTCCTCAATAAACGGCTGCTGCATTTCCACCTGCTGGTCGTAAAATTCTTTCGCCTGTTCCTCCGTGAACGTCACGGGTTCCGTTATGCTGTTCCTCATTTCATTGATGGCGTCACTCTTGAGCCGCCTATCGACATACGCCTCAAGGTCTGTCATATTGGCGTTTTCCCTGTACTCGCCCCACCGGATAAGCGCCTGCGTTTCTTTCTCATCCTCCGGGATAGTCTCGTCCGCCGCCGTCTGGTCGCGGTAGTATTCCAGCATACTGTACAGGTCTTCCTGCGCGGCTTTCATAAGCTCCGCCCTGTGTTCTTCCGAAAAATCCACAACGCCCTTTTCCTGCGCGTCCTGATACACCAGCTCATCCGTGACCATCTGTGAAAGCGCGCTTTTCTGGTAGTCCTCATACATATCGCTCTGCTCAAGCTCGTCTGTTGTGGCACCTACCGTATACGCGACATTTTGCATCGTGGTATAATAAACGCTTTTCGGCAATGCCACGCCGTTTACCTCCGCGACAACCTGCGCCTTGTCCCGTTCCTCGTTCACCGTCACCATGCTGCACGCGCACAGGCCGCCCGCAAGAACGATTGAGCACGCCGCCGCCACCCATTTTTTCCAAAAAACCATTTCTCTTGAATTCCTTTCCACAGGATAATAGTTTTGCTGATCTTCCATAATATAACCTATCTATTATACAACCCGGTTGCCGCAACTGTCAAAATATTTGTCTGTACGAGAGTGGCCCATCCGTGTGTAATTTTATAGTAACCTTAGCAACGGCGGCTAAAATAGCCGCCTTTACGCCGGGCGCCTCTCTTTTTCCTCTATTTTCCCCGATCGGCATGTGGGCGGGCGGTGAAGAACGGATTAGAAAAAACGTGCCTTTCNNCTTTCTATTTGTGGATTTATTCTGCCATAGGGCAGCGTTTTTTCTCATAGCGGAGTGCCCTTCCTTCTTTACGCATGACGGAGCGCCTGATGAACCGCCCGCGCGCGTGACGATCGGCTCACCCATACCTTTTCCGCGCGTAGCGCGGAAAAGGATGAATCCATCAACATAAGAAGCCTGTACCGCCCGGCGAACCAATATTTACACCGCCACTCCCGCCTGTGCCAACCGTGTTTATGCGCGCACCGCTTTCAGCTTTGCCAAAAAACTGAAAAACGCCTGCGTGGGCATTTTGCCCTCTTGCCTATATACGATGACCGCCGGGGTAGATGCCCTCAGTATAACATGTTCGCCGCATTCCGCCGTAAGCTTTAACAGTTTTTTTACATCCGGCTGCACCAGCTCGGAAAACTTAAGCTCGGTCTGGCGCGGCTTTCTTATAACGCTCGCGATGCCCGCCCGCTGCGCGTAAGCCTTTATGAGCGCCGCCAGTATCAGGTTGTCCACCTCTTTGGGGAGCTTGCCGTAACGGTCGGCGATTTCCGCCGCCGTGGCTTTCGCGTCCTTTAAGCTGTGTATCTTTGAAATCAGGCGGTAAATGTCCATCTTGTCCGTCTGCGCGCCGATGTATTTATCCGGGATATAGGCGGGCGCGTTCAGTTCCACCGACGTCTCAAACTCCGGCTCCACCCGTTTTCCGCGCGCCAGCTTCACCGCCTCGCTCATAAGTTTCACATACATGGAATACCCCACCGTCGCCATATGCCCACTTTGCTCGGCCCCTAGAAGGTTGCCCGCGCCGCGTATCTGCAAGTCGCGCATGGCGATTTTAAAACCGCTGCCAAGCTGCGTGAATTCGCGTATGGCCTCCAGGCGCTTCGCCGCGTTCTCGTTCATCACGCCCTCGCCCAGGTAGGTAAAATACGCATACGAGCTCTGGTCGCTCCTGCCCACGCGCCCCTTTAGCTGGTAGAGCTGGGACAAGCCGAATTTATCCGCCTCGTACACCACGATGGTGTTTACGGTGGGGATGTCGATGCCGCTTTCAATGATCGTCGTGCACAGCAGCACATCGTATTCCCGGTCGATAAACCCGCTTACCACGCGTTCAATCTCGTGCTCGGGCATTTGCCCGTGCGCCGCCGCCGCGCGCGCTTCCGGCACATGTTTTTTCAATTCCGCCATCAGCTTGTCCATCTCGCGTATCTGCCTGCACACAAAATAGGCCTGGCCGCCCCTGTGGATCTCCCGCATGACCGCGTCTCTAAGCAGCCCCTCGGAATAGCGCATCACATAGCTGTATGGCTGCACGCGCATAGCGGGTGGTGTGTCTATTGTGCTCATATCGCGTATGCCCGTCATCGAAAGCTCCAGCGTGCGCGGGATCGGCGTGGCCGAAAGTGTGAGCACATCCACCGATTGCTTTAGCGTCTTGATCTTTTCCTTATGCCCCACGCCAAAGCGCTGCTCTTCATCCACAATGAGCAGCCCCAGATCGTTGTAGGAAACATCCGCCGAAAGCAGGCGGTGCGTGCCGATCACGATATCCGCCTTACCCCGCTTCACATCGTCTATCACCTGCTTGTGGCGCGATTTCCCAAAGCGTGTCAAGCCCTCTATCGTTACCGGGAAGTTTTCAAACCGCGCGCGGAACGTCTGCAAATGCTGGCGCGCCAGAAGGGTGGTGGGCACTAAAACCGCCACCTGCTTGCCGTCCGTCACCGCTTTCATGGCGGCGCGCATGGCCACCTCCGTTTTGCCGTAGCCCACATCGCCCAAAAGCAGCCTGTCCATCACGCGGGGCGATTCCATATCCTTTTTGATCTCGGCGAGGCTCTTTACCTGCCCTTCCGTTTCCTCATATTCAAACGCGTCCTCAAACTGCCGCTGCCACACGGTGTCCGGTGAGAACGCAAAGCCATTATGCCCGAAGCGCGCGGCGTAGAGGTCCACAAGGTCGAACGCCAGCTTGAGCGCCGATTCGCGCACACGCGCCTTGGCGTTTTCCCATTCCTTGCCACCCAGCCGGGAAAGCTGCACCTCCGCGTCCTCGCTGCCGATATATTTATGAACCCTGTCCACCTGCGCCGTCGGGATGTAGAGCTTGTCGCCGCCGCGGTACATAAGCTCCATATACTCGGAAATGTTGCCGCCCGCCTCCATCGTTTTCAGGCCGATGTATTTACCCTTGCCGTGTATGTCGTGCACCACGTAATCGCCGGGGGAAAGGTCGCTGAATATATCCTCCGCCGCGCTTTTGCCCCCCTGCCGCGCCACCCTCTTTTTGACGCGGCCAAAAATATCGTTTGCCCCCAAGGCCAGCACGCGGGGCGAGGACGCCTCGAACCCGTTTGAGAGCAGCGTATCGCTGACGGCCAGCTTCAGTTCGCCAAATTCTTTCACGACCGGCGCGAAGAGGCCGTAATCCTCCAGCGCCTTGCACAAAGCCACCGCCTTCGCGCCCGCGAAAAGGTATACGCGGTAGCCGTGCTCCATACGGCTTTTCACCGCCGCGGCGAGCAGCTCCAGCCTGCCCGAAAACCCCGCCGCGGCGCGTATGCCAAATTCGGCGGCGCGCATGGGCGCAAGCCCGCCTGCCGAACCGCCCGGCATATCCAGCATAAATTCCTCCCGGCCATCCGCCACCGTTTTTAGCGGCAGCAGGCTTTCCGCTTGCTCGGAAAACGCCTCATGGCTTCTTACCAGCCGCGCGTGCGCGTCGGAAAACTCCGTGCGGATGCGCTTCACTTCGCTTTCAATGCGCTCAAAATCGTCAAACAATAACAGCGCGTCACTGAAATGATCAAACAATACCGCCTGCTCATACAGCACCGAAAGAAACGTATCCGCGATTTCAAACGAGCCGTATTCCTCTATTTCATAGGCAATGTCCCCCGCCTCCCGCTCGTATTCGGGCGGCTGGTTTTTCAGGTAGGCAAACATATTTTGCCGCGCCTGCCCGTCCAGCACCACTTCGCGCGCGGGTGGCAGTGTATAGTGCTCAAACGGTTTACCTGCGGATTTTTGCGTTTCAGCGTCGAAATGCCGCATACTCTCTATTTCGTCGTCAAAAAACGTGACGCGCACCGGGCTGTCGCTGTCCGACGGGAAAATATCCAGTATCTCGCCGCGCATGGCAAATTCGCCCTTGGAATAGACCGTGCCCGCGCGTTCGTAGCCGTTTTGTGTGAGCGTGCGCAGCAGCCCGCCTGTGTCGTAACTTTTGCCTGTTTGCAGGGAAAAACACGCCGCGCGGAACACAGCGGGCGGCAGAACGCGCGTAACGGCAGCGCGCGCGGAAAGAAAAACCACGCTTCTCTTGTCCGCGTTTTTGAATGTACGGATACGGTCCATTTCCCCTTCGCGGCCTTTTGCCTCCACACTGCGCAGTGAGAGGTCGCTGTCTGGAAACAGCAGGCCGCCGCAGGCCGCCGCGTAGTCGCGCGCCGCCTGTTCTGTGGCGGTGACGCACAGCACTGTTTTTTTTGTGGCAAACGAGAGCGCGTGCGCGAAATACGGCTTGGCGCTCATAGTAATGCCAGAAGCCGAGCAGGGCAACCGCCCCCCCCGGACCCATTCCAAAACATCGCCAAACGCTTTGCTTTGTGCTATTAAGCCTGATACGGCGTGTTGCATTGTTCCTCCTTGCCGGTGCGTTTTGAGTTCCCGTTATTATATGGCATTCCGGTCGGTTCTATGGTATGCCTTTTGAGGCTCAGGCATTCCTCTGTGGTCGAGGTGCCTGCGGCGCATTATAATGCCTCCGGCGGCTTAAGGACGCACTTCCCGCTTCACTGCGGGCTCGCCGTGTCGCATAGTGCAGCGACTTGCTCCCCTCGCGTTCAGCGAATATCGCGCTCCCTGCATCGCCAATCGTGGCGCGGTCGCGCTCCATTCTCCTTAAGAATCCTCGCCTTTTGAAGCATTATTTTCTACCTTTATCACTACGCGTTGGGCTTCGCGCCTTTGAGGGAGTTTTTAGA
>DOMW01000029.1:6814-7066 GCA_003510345.1 Clostridiales bacterium
GACCACAGAGGAATACCCATAAGTTTACTTGGCCTTTCCCATGTTGCATTTTACACTGTAAAGCTACCCCTATGCTAACCTTTCACCCTATCCTTAAGCTCTTCTTTTATCTTCCGCGATCTTTTCACATTATCCAGCAGCAGCAAAGCTAGTAATTCCAGTTGATACGTTTCGTCATACCATTCACCCTGCCCCCCTGCGCATCATTTACCGTTCCCGGCATTCCTTTCCTCATTCCCCCCACACAAAGCT
>DOMW01000029.1:7174-7629 GCA_003510345.1 Clostridiales bacterium
CCCGTTTTCCGTGTTGCCGCCCGAGCCGAAAAGCGTACCGTCATCCCCGCCCATCTGCATTTGAAGCTGCCGCAGTATGGCAGTACGGAACTGTTCGTGTTCGTCTACGGCATAGCGGTTCGTNNGTGGGGTACTCCCCCGCAGGCTCCACGCCACTCTTCACATAAAAGTATTTCCCTGCCGCTTCGCTTGTGGGCTCGCTCGCAAGTTCCCATCCCTCCGGCACTTTGTACGAGCCATAGGGTACATGTATAAGGCCGTCTTCCTGCCGCGCGCTTTCTTCCGGCGCACTGCCCTGTTGCGGCGTTTCGCCGTTGAGCACCGCGCGGGCGGCTTCCGAAACAAGCCCGCAAGCCGAAAGCATCGCCCCCATAAGCACCAGTACGGCGGCGCAAATCAACCATTTTTTTCCCTTCATCATTTTTCTCCCATCCAGGTAACCGCTGATTAAATCG
>DOMW01000029.1:7713-11948 GCA_003510345.1 Clostridiales bacterium
TGGCCGCGCTATTTGATCAGCGGTTACCTGATTGATATAACTCCTGCGCGCGCTGTACGCCGTCCGAAAGGATCGTTTCGCACGCATCCGCCGCGCGGGCAAACAATTCCTCCGCTTCGCCCCGCATTTCCTTCTCAAATTTCCCCAGCACATGCCCGGTGAGCGAATGGGCGGGCTTTCCAATACCTACGCGCACGCGTAAAAACGCGTCGGTCTGCAAGCAAAACACAACGGATCGCATACCGTTGTGCGTGCCCGCGCTGCCTTTTTCCCGTATGCGCAGCGTGCCGAACGGTATGTCGATATCATCGTACACCACAATGATATCGGCGGCGTCCACGTCGTAATAGTCCGCCACCGCGCTCACGGCATAGCCGCTGTTATTCATAAACGTGAGCGGCTTTACGAGGCTGGCCCGCTGCCCGCCGATATGCCCCTGCCCCATCTCGGCTTCCATCTTTGCCTGCTTCTTCATCGGGATGCCGTGGCGGCGGGCCAGGATATCCACCACCGAAAAACCCGCGTTGTGGCGGGTGTTCCTGTACTTTAAACCCGGGTTGCCCAGCCCAAAGATATATTTCATTCCCGTTTGTCCTTCCAGCCTTCCTTTATAACCTGCCGCGCCCGCGCGATAGCCAGCGAACGGGCCGGCACATCCGCCGTTATGGTCGCGCCCGCCGCGATATATGCCCCTTCCCCCACTTCAACCGGCGAGACGAGGTTTGTGTTGCAGCCGATAAACACATTGTCGCCCACCGTACTGCGGTGTTTCTTTTTTCCGTCGTAATTGACAAACACCACGCCGCACCCCACATTAATATTCTTGCCGAGGTCCGCGTCGCCGATATACGTTAAGTGCGACACCTTCGTGCCGTCGCCGATATTGGAATTTTTGACTTCCACAAAATCGCCCACGCGGCAATGGTCGCCAAGTACCGTGCCCGGGCGCAGATACGCATACGGCCCCACCGTAGTATTGTTACCCACTTTCGCGCAAAGCAGCACGGAATTTTGCACAGACGCGCCGTTTCCTATCTCACTGGAAACGATACGCGACCCGGGGTAGAGCGTCACGTCTTCGCCAATCACGCAGTTTCCTTCCAGCGTCACACCGGGATGCACCACCGTATCCCGCCCGATTGTAACATCAGGGCCAATATAAACAGCATTTGGGTCGGCCAGCGTCACGCCGTTTTGCATGTGCGCCAGGTTTATACGCGCGCGCAAAAGCCCGCTCGCCTCCGCGAGCTGCGCGCGGTCGTGCACACGCATGCAGTCGCGGTGATCCGCCACCCGGAGCGCGCCCACCTTGCCGCCGCCTTCCCTTACCAATTCCACGATGTCCGTAAGGTAATACTCATTTTGTGCGTTTTTAGGTTGCAGCTTGTCCAGGTATTTTTGCAGCACATCGTTTTTCACACAGTAACACGACGTGTGCACTTCATCCACTTTCCGCTGTTCCGCCGTCGCGTCTCTTTCTTCCACAATAGCGAGCACATCGCCCGCGCTGTCCCGAAGAACGCGCCCATACCCAGACGGATCGGCAAGCCGCGCGGAAAGCAGCATACAGTCGTAGTCCCCCCGCGCCGCCTCATCCACAAGCTTTCTCATCGTCCCGCCCGTAAGCAGCGGCATATCGCCTGCCACAATGAGCACATACCCGCAAAACCCTTCAAGGTATTGCCGCGCGCCCATCACCGCGTGACCGCTGCCCAAACACCCGCTCTGCCGGACGCAAACCACTTCGCCGCCATAACGCCCTTCTATTTCATCATACGCATCCCCCAAAACCAATATGTCTTTTTTTGTATCCGCCGCGCGGACAGCGCGCAGCACCCATTCAAGTATGGGCAGCCCCGCCGCTTCGTGCAGCGCCTTGGGCGTTTTTGATTTCATGCGCGTTTCCCCGCCCACCGCGAGGATTACACTGATACAATCCATTATTCTCCCGTCCTTCTCTATATATACTATTCACCAATAAAGGAAATCTCGGTTTGATTATACACAAACCGCGCCGCAACTGCAATCCGGCAACATAAAAGGGCGTAGTCATCTGCATTGTTATGTATTTGCTTCGGCAGTGGCGGCACACTGTTTGATGCACACCATAATCGTCGGGCGCCTCTCCTTTTCCTCTATTTTCCCCGTTCGGCGCATGGGCGGGCGATGAAGAATGGATTAGAAAAAACGNNTGCCTTTCTATTTGTGGATTTACGCTATCACAGGGCAGCGTTTTTTCTCATAGCGGAGTGCTTTTTTCTGCTTTATCCATGCCGGAGCGCCTGATGAACCACCCACCCGCGTGACGAGCGGCCCGCCATCACCTTTCCCGCGCGCAGCGCGGGAAAGGTTGAACCCATCTACATAAGAAGACTGTACCGCCCGGCGAACCAATATCTGTGCCGCCGATTATACTAATTCTTTTTCCGCTCACAAAATATCCGCTCCCATGTAAAAGCCCCCCCGCTACCGCGGAAGGGCTATCTTTATACACTACCGTCTAAAACTCTCCCTGCATCACCGGTATCTTCGGAACAGGAAGCGGCACTTCCTCTTCGTCCGGCAGTTTCGCATAATTCTCCAGAATGACCGTCTGTATCAGATCCCGTGTTTCGGAATTGATGGGATGCGCAATATCTTTGTACTCACCGCTCAGGGTCTTCCTGCTTGGCATGGCAATAAAGAGACCGCTCGCCCCCTCAATAATCTTCATGTCATGCACCACAAACATGTCATCGAAAGTGATTGAAACAATCGCTTTCATTTTTCCTGTCGCATTAATTTTGCGAATACGGATGTCAGTAATCTTCATGGTCCCCTCCAAAATTTGTCACTAAATTTAGTTTGTTGATTCAGCCGTAAAAAAGTTAAGATTGTCCCAGAACTATCTCCCACAGTGTATGTATATTCCATTTTAATACTTTTTTTACAAAAAAGCAATCACTTTCTTGAATTATCCTTTACTTCACTCATATTGTTTTATATCAATGCGTGTTTCGCTCAGTTCCTCCAGTAAAAACAACGCATTAAACTGCTTTATTTTCTTTTTTTGCGGATATTGATTCACAACAGCGACACCCGTGCCGCAGACCTCCACCTTAAACTCGCTCAAAAGGTCATTTACAGCCCGAAGCGTGCCGCCGCCTGAAATAAAATCATCTATCACAAGTGCCCGCGCGCCTTCCTTCACCATGCGCCGGGAGAGAGACATCGTTTGCAGCCTGCGCGAAGAACCGGAAAGGTAGTTGATGGAATAGACCGGCCCGTCCGTCGGTTTGTTTTCCCGCCGCGCGACGGCGACCGGCAGGTTTAAAATACGCGCCACACTAACGGCAAGGGGAATGCCTTTTGTTTCCACCGTTGTCACAAAATCCGCTTTGCTTTCATAAAACCATTCGGCCATAATGCGCGCCATACCATCCACATAACCGGGCGTATAGAAAAGATCGGCAAGGTAGACGTAACCGCCGGGCAAAAAACGGGAAATATCCGACATCCTGCCTATCAGTTCGTTCATGAGCGATTGTTTTTCCTCCTGCGCCATCAACGGCAAAAAACGCACGCCGCCGCGCGGGCCCGCCACCGCTTTCAGCGTACCGCCGCCCCCCTCCTCCAGCGTTTTGCGAATGACGGCAAGGTCTTCCGATATGCTGGATTTCGCCGCGCCAAACAACTTCTCAAAATGTGTGAGCGAATAAAGTTGGTTTGGATGCTGCACCAATATTGCGCTGATCGCCGCGATGCGCTGCTTTTTATTTTGCATGGTTTGCCTTTTCCTTTTAATGGTACGACTTACGTTTTTATAGCATTGCTTACATTATACACCGGCGCGGCCCGCGCCGCAAAAGGTATGTATCCCTGCTGTTGCCTAAGTAACTGCTAACCAATGTAGGTCGCGCGTCTTTTTTGGCTCTTTTATGAGCAACCGTTCAGCAAAATTTGCCTATGCCACGGTTAGGCATGTCCGCTTACTTACGAATCTGTACTTTGTTACATTGTACAAATATCTTGTATCTTGCGTTTGCTTTTGGGTATTCCTTCCGGGTCAAGGAGCCTGCGGCGCATTATAATGCCTCCGGCGGTTCAGAACNNCCTACGGTTCTAAAAACTCCCTTCGAGTCAAAAGCACGAACAATCATGAAATGCCATGCCTTATCATCCTACAAAGCTATTTCTTTATTCCGTATTCTGGTTTACATTGCTGAACGGCACGTCTTCCCAGATAACTAAGGTCG
>DOMW01000029.1:12001-14885 GCA_003510345.1 Clostridiales bacterium
GCGTCATAACTATCCACGGTGGACAATGATGCCGCTTCAACAACAGTGCAGGAACGAGCTCAAATCTCGTCTCCTAAGTTAATCCGCGCTACACGAACCCATAAACCATCTGCACAAAACCCCATGGCGTGCGCGGGTTGCATCTTTCCCCCGTTTTCAGTATAATAGTTCTGCCGCCGCGTCGGCATAGCACAAAACAGGAGATTGCAATGGCAACAGGAAAACTATCCGATTATAAAGATAAACGCATTCATTTTATAGGCATCGGCGGCTGCTCCATGAGCGGCCTCGCGCAGATCCTTGCTGCCCGGGGCTTTCATGTTTCCGGTTCGGATATCAAAGAATCCGCTTTTACGCGGCAATTAAAAAAGCGGGGCATTCCTTACTATATCGGGCACGATGAGAAGCATGTGCACGGCGCGGGCATGGTGGTGTATTCGGCGGCTATCAAGCCATACAACCCCGAATACGCTTACGCGGCGGCGCACGAACTTCCCATGTTGGAACGTTCCAGGCTTTTGGGCCTGCTTTCGGGTGAATATAAAAATGTGGTGTGCGTAGCGGGCTGCCACGGAAAGACGACCATCACCTCTATGCTGGCGCTTATCATGCAGGGTACAAAGGAAGACTGCACGGTTCATGTGGGCGGCATGGTGAATTTTTTGGAGGGCGGTGTGCGCCTGGGCAACGGCGGCGCGTTCATTACCGAGGCGTGCGAATATGTGCGCAGCTTTTTGACGTTGCATCCTTCCCACATACTGGTCAACAATATAGACGACGACCATCTCGACTGTTACCGCGATATCGAGGATATTTTCGGCACGTTTGTGGAATTCGTGCAAAAGCAGGATAAGCACGGCATACTGATGCTGAACGCGTCTGACGGGCTTGCCATGCGCTTGAAAAAACACGCGAAAGGCCGCGTGATTACCTATAACCAGCCCAATCAGAGCGACTGGCACCTCGAAAATGTCGCGTTTGACAATCTGGGGTGCGGCAGCGGCGAAGTGATGCGCCGCGGGGAAAAACTGGCCACCGTAAAGCTTACGGTGCCCGGGCTGCACAACCTTAGAAACGCGCTTGCCGCCATCGCGTTCGCAAGCGAAGTGTTTGGCGCGGACGTGGCGGGCGCGGCGGCTTCGTTGCTGGAATACAAACTGGCCGGGCGGCGCTTTGAGCTTATGGGTGAAAAAGGCGGCGTCAAGCTGTATCACGATTACGCGCACCACCCCAGCGAGATAGCGGCCTGTCTTGCGGCAGCGAAACTTGTGCCGCACAAAAAGCTTTGGGCTGTGTTTCAGTGCAACTCGTTTACGCGCGCGCGCACATTGATGGAGAAATATGGTGCCTGTTTTGGCGATGCGGACGAAGTGTTGATGCCGGACATCTACCCGGGCCGGGATACGGATACGCAAGGCATACACGCGCTTGACGTGGTTGCCGCCATAAACAAAGGCTCGCACAACTGCCTGTATATCCCTACATTTGACGAGATCAAGGACTATTTGCACAAAAACTGGATGCCCGGCGATATCGTCGTCACACTCGGCTCAGGCGATGTGAACCGGCAGCAGATGGTGATATTGGAGGGGTAGGATCTGCTTGCGCAAGAACTTCCTGTAGGATTTCTTCCAACGTCTTAGGTAATCGTTGATTAAAGTGGGTTCGTATCCCCATCCCTTAGGGAAGTGTAATTTGAACGCGTTCCTGCGCTGTTGATGAAACAAAATCTTTTTCCATCGCGGATAGTTATGACGCTGCCGNNCGCCGGAGGCATATAATGCGCCGCAGGCTCCTTGACCCATGAGTAATGCCCCATAGCCTTTGATAGATATTTTTGACACTTTGTTTTGATTTATTTATTATTTTTGTAATATTTTCCGCCCCGCGCAGGTTACCATTATTGAAGCGGCAGGCGGGAACGCGGAAGCGAGGTGGCTTCGTTTGGTCTTACTGGTTCTGGCTTTTTCTTCGGAGGAAGAGAAAGACAAATTTGAATACCTCTATTCAAAATACAAGAACCTCTTGCTGCACAAAGCATACGGCATATTGCACGACTATATGCTGGCGGAAGACGCGGCGAGCGAGGCTTTTTTGCGCATCTACAAAAACCTCGCCAAAATAGAAGACCCGGACAGCGGCAGGTGTATCGCGTTCCTTGTAACCATCGTAAAGAACGTATCGCTCACGCTGCTGCAAAAAAAGGCCCGGCACACGGCGGAAGAACTGCCGGTGGAACAACAGGACGACTTCAGGCTGGAAGATTTTGTGGTCTCGCGGCTTACTTCATCGGAAATTTACGGTCTTTTGGCGCAGGTGGGCGAGGAATACAAAAACGCGTTTGTTTTGAAATACGCCTACGCCATGAGCAACCAGGAGATCGGCAAAACAATGGGCGTGAGCGCAAACCACGTGGGCGTGCTGCTGTACCGCGCCAAAAAGAAGCTTTCCCAATTGATCAAGGAAGGAGGGCAAGCGCATGAATACGCAAAATGACAAGGAGCAAGCGTTGCTCGATCGCGCGTTTCAAACTATCGCGAACGAATACGCGGAGCAATATGGCGACGAGCTGAAACGTGAATTTGAAATGCTGGAGCGCAATTCCCCTCCACAGGTCACGCCCAGACTGGACGCGAAAGTGCGGGCGAAAATCGCGGCACGTAAAAAGACAAACTACCGCGTCATAGGCCTCATAGCGGCCTGCTTGCTTGTGGTGGCGGTCGTCCCCGCGATATACGGCCTTTTCAGCGGCCAAAACATTCCCGCTGCGGAAGCGCCTGCCATGGAAGCCCCGGCGATGGAAGCCCAAACGGATGCGCCGGTCTTTGGGCTTTCGCCCAACGAGGAAGCGCCCGCCGCCACGCAGGCCCCGGCGGAGGACGCG
>DOMW01000097.1 GCA_003510345.1 Clostridiales bacterium
GACAGTTACTGCACATAAAATAAAAAAGCATGGTATAATCTGACCACCATCGTAAAGAATAACCGCGATGTGGAGCAAATACAACTCCACATAATACGATGGAGGTTGTGCTATGCTGGAAGACTACTTTATCGATCCCCGCGTGATTTACCGTCTGTCCAACTGCGGCTTGCTCGGCGAAAAGATAGAAGACTTCGCCGTGTATCTGCAGCGGCAGGAGCTTTCAAAGGGCACGGTGCGGGAATATATTCGCGCCGCGGCGCATCTGAGCCGCTTTGCGCTGTGGGAGGGTCTGTATGATTTATCACAGTTGGACGAATCATTCGCCTGCCGATTTGCGCAGGAGCATCTGCCGGTCTGCTCCTGTGAACGGCTTAACAAGGGCAAATACAGCCAGACAATACATGGCGTATGGCATGTATTGCGATTTTTAAGCGGGATCGGCGCAATCGCGCCGCCAATGGAACTGCTGAAAAACAGTCTTGAGCCGCAACAGCGGAAACCGCTGCGCCCACCGGCGGCGGTGAAGCCGCTTCCGCCGCGCAAATTAGAATCGGGAAAGCCAAGCCCTCCGCGCACCGATGTGGCCAGCCAAGCCTTGATCATGCGCCGTCTGCCTGAGAGCATGGGCGGAATCATCTTGCAATACGATGAATATCTGGACAGCCTGTTCGGACTTTGCAAGAAAACCCGTGAGATTCACAGGCTGAAAACGATGCTGTTCCTGAAATGGGTATACGAGAGACATGGCCAGGATTTTCAGCTGTCTGAGTTGCGCTCACAGGACATTCTGGATTTCCAGCAGATGTGCAATGAATACGGCTACTCCAATGACTACCGCAAAACAATAACATCATGCCTGCGGGGATTCCTGCGTTTTCTGCGCTGGCAGCGCATTTTGGAGGAAGACCTGACGCCCGCCGTATTCAAGGTAATAGAATGGAAGCTGGCGGACGTTCCGAAATATATCCCATATGATGACGCCAGACTGTTGCTTTCCGCGCCGGACAGGAGTACCGTAAAAGGAAAGCGTGATTATCTTGTTCTCCTGCTGATCATGCAGTTGGGGCTTCGCGCCGACGAAATTATCCAGATTCAGCTTGACGACATCTCTTTAGAGAAAGGCGAGCTGTCCATCCGCAAGACGAAAACCCATAGGGGACGATGTCAGCCGCTTACCAACGAGCTTGCCGACGCTCTCGTCGATTACCTTCGGGTAAGACCTCGCAGGCCGCAGCAGGGGCTGATTCTCCGCGCAACAATTCCATATGTACCGCTTGCGTCCTCATCCGCGCTTGGCTGCATGGTTCGCAGATATATTGAGGAAATCGGAATCAGCGTCCCGTCATACGGAACCCACTTGCTGCGGCACTCGCTGGCCACGCATCTGATGAACAACGGCGCGTCGCTCAAGGATACGGCGGATATCCTCGGACATGTCAGCATACAAACCACAGGCATTTACGCAAAAGTCCAGATTGAGCGGTTAAGAGAGATCGCCATGCCCTTTCCGTGCTGGGAGGAGGTGTGCGCGGTATGAAGAAGGCCCCTGACTTTGCCAGCTTCGCAGGCGGAGAGCTTGCCGAATATATCAAATTCATGGTGGACAACGGCCGCTCTTTCCGTGTGGAAACAACGATTCTAAAAGAGTTCGACCGATTTTTGCAGACCCTTGCGACAGATACTATTGATTCCGGCACAGTGGACAGTTTTGTTTACGGAAAGCCGGATTTGAGCAACAGCCAGTATGAGAAGCGCCATCGAATCATTCGCAGGTTTCTGGACTATCAGGCATTGAAAGGCGCTGGCGAAAGCATCCCGCCGCCGCCAAAAGCGCGCAGCCAGGGCCGCCGCATCGCCTGCCTGTATACGCATGAAGATATCCGGCAGTTGCTGTCTTTGGCCTCAAAGCTGAATCCGGCGGATTCTTTAAGGCCGCACAGTTATCAGGCGATGATCGGCCTGCTTTACTGCACGGGCTTGCGGATCAGCGAGATGCTGAAGCTTAATGATGACGACGTGGATTTGGAAAACGAGGTTTTGTTTATCCAAAACACAAAGTTCAAGAAGTCCAGGTATGTCCCCATCCATCCCACCGCCGCCGTGGTGTTGAAGCGATACGCCTCGCTGAGAGATCAGTATATGCCCAATCCCAAAAGCCCCGCTTTCTTTTTAAACGAACGCCGGAACAGGGTCGTGTACGGCACATTTGAAGCCACTTTTCTCAGCCTTTTGCGCGAGGCTGGCATCCGCACCGAGGGCCGCAACAGCAGAACCCATGATCTGCGGCATTCCTTCGCCGTCAACCGCCTACTCAAATGGTACGAGGAAAACTGTGACTACCACGCCCTGCTCCCCGTGCTTTCGACGTATATGGGACACGCGCATTTCGAGGATACCATCTATTATCTCAATGCCAGCGCGGAGCTCATGGCGAAAGGCGCGCAGCGTTTTAAGTTTGGCGGTGGCCGCTATGCGTAAAATCAAGGAAACGGCGCTGGGGGAATTGTTGGAGAGCTTCTTTGACAAACGCTTGGTTCAGCAGCAAAACGTATCGCAAAATACGATTGACAGTTATCGTGACACATGGCGATTATTACTCCGTTTCCTGGTTTCTAAAAAGGGGCTGCCCATATCGCGCCTGACCGTCGATATGCTTTCGG
>DOMW01000255.1:0-1359 GCA_003510345.1 Clostridiales bacterium
CACCGCGTGCGCCGGCCACGCGCCCCCGCTAGCCACAAACGAGCAGTGGCTTTCCGGGTGCCTGTCGCGCGCGTAGAGCACATGCGCGTTCGGGTGTTCGTTGATATACCGGACCGTGTTTCGCACCGCTTCACCCGCCTTTTGGCACGCAAGCGCACCACCTTGCAAAAAGGCATGGATCAAGTCCACCACAATGACCGTTTCCCGCTGTTGCGCCGCGTATTCATCCCGAAGCGAAGCGGGCGGCCTGCGCTTGTGCATCGACCCCGCGTAAGCTTGTTCCAGCTTTTGCCGCGCCTCCGCGTCGATTTTGTTCCCCTTGAGGTAAGCGCAGATATCGCTGTATTTCATATTCAGCTCGGCCTCGTCGTCCGCCGAGATGCCGAGGCCTGCCGCCGGTTTTTTTGTGAGCACGGCCTTTGGCGCGCCAAAGCGCTCCGCCATACTATAGATATCATCTTTCACCAGTTCCTGCAACGGGTTGATATCCGTGCCGCCGTCGCCATATTTCGTATAAAAGCCCACCGCCGCTTCCGCGGCATGGTCCGTGCCCACCACCAGCAGCTTGTTTGCCAGCGCGTACTGGTACATCATGCGCAGCCGGGGCTGTAAATTTCCCCGCGCCACCACGTCGTCCGTGAAACCCCGCGCACCCAAAAGGTCACTGCGCGCGCCGTCGTACCCGCCGCGTATGGAAATGGTTTCCGCGCGCGTTTGCGGATATATTTCCCGTATGCGGGCCGCGCAATCCCGCGCGTCGGCAAAATCCTCCTGCTCGCCGTTTGGAAGCAACACGAGATAAAGTTCCTTTCCCGTTTTTTCCATTGCCCGCGCGCAAAGCGCGCCCGCGAGGAAGCTATCCACCCCGCCGGAAACGCCCAGCACCAACCCGTCCATACCCGCGCGCCGCACATACGCCGAGACAAAATCAACGATTTGTTTTTCCTTGCGCGTTATATATGCAGCCGCCGTCTCTCCATCCCTTTGAAAATCCGGGGAGATCGCGCCTATGATCCGCCTCTGTTTCATCCGCCCCCCTCCCTTTCATAAAGGGAAGTGATTTGCGCCGCCTGCCTTTTAATATCGTCCGCAAGCTGCCCGGGCTTTATCACCTTTGCCTCCGCGCCAAACGAAAGCAGCCACTGCGCGAGGTCGGGCGTTAGGGCGGCTTTCTTGTAAAACACGAGCGCGCCCTCTTTTTCCCGCAGCCTGTCCGCCTTGTCGGCGTGGTATTCCGCGACAAGCCGCGCCGCTTTGCCGGAAAATTCCACCTCTATCTCCCGAAGTTCTTCCCCGGCCATTTTATCAAACCGCGTGCGCCTGTATTGCTCATAAAACCCGGCAGGCACGGTAAAACCG
>DOMW01000255.1:1369-6549 GCA_003510345.1 Clostridiales bacterium
GAACCGCGCAGGTGGCAATGGCCGATCACATGCCAGCACCCGTCGCGCACTTCCATCACATACGGGTCAAACAGCCGCTTTTGCGTCTCTCCACTGGAAAAGGACGTATACAGCACTTCCACGCTCCTGCATTCGCTTGCCGCGCGCCGCACTTCTTCCAGCACGGCCATGTCAAGCCCCCGCTCACCCGTGCCCGAAAAAGGCACGACCTTTATCATGTGTTCCACATCGGCAAGCGCCGCCTGCGAAAGCGCGGGCATCTGCCCCAGTATGGCGTCTATGATATCCGCGGCCTCTTTGGCGATGCCGTGCGGCCGGCCGGTTTTCAGCAATTCCTTCACATAGTACAGCGATATCATCTGCGGCATCGTGAAGTCCATACTCGCCACCGCGTATTTATCGGCCCGGTATACCGTTTTTCCGTCCTGTTCTTCTTCGTACACAAAAAAATTGCGTGAAATACTGTCAAGGTCGCGCGCCACCATGCGCCGGGTCGCTTCAATGCCCGTCTTGCACAGGTGGTCGATAATCTCCCGCAGTGTGTACCCGCGCGGGCTCTGCGCCAAAAGCGACAGGATATAAAGTTGGCGTTCCAAACTCGTTCCGCTGTCCATGTTTTTCCTATCATTCCCAATTTAAAAACGCTTGCGTTTTTAATTCCGCGCGGCCGCTGAGCCCAAAAGCACTCCTTCGACGCGCAGTGGCCGGGCGGGTTAGGCAGCGTATTTTTGCGCCGCCTAACTGGGAAGCCATTCAAGATCTAATTCCATGCAAGCCGGTATGCCGGTTTGCACAGCCTGCGGCTGAATAGAAAAACCGTTTTTAGGTTTTTCTATTTGGGATAAGTATTATTTTACAACGCGGTGCGGTATTTCTCAAGTGCAAAATCCCGCCGGGTGTGGCTATCGTGTATTCCGAATTGACAGGGGAAAAACGTAAACCTATAAAAAAATATCCCGAGGTTATCTCTTGGATATTCCTTTTGGGTCAATGTATCCCTGCGGGATAATTATGTGCCTCCGGCGGTGGAGTGGTGTAAAACTCTTAATACGCACAAAATGGTCACCCCCCCCCTCCACGCCTTTACATTGACAGTAAAATACGGATAAAGTATAATTATATTCATCCATTTGTAAATTGAAATAGATAGATTGGGAGAAATGTGTATGCCATATGAAAAATTTGCCGCAATAACGCCGGAAATATCCCGGTTGAGTGATCTTTGCACCTGTAACGACAAGATCGACCCGGAGCTTTACAGAAAATTCGATGTAAAACGCGGGCTGCGGGATATCAGCGGGCGCGGTGTGCTGGCCGGGCTTACGGAAATCGGGGACGTGCGCGCATACATCATACAGGAAGAAGAGATGGTCCCGTGCGAGGGCAAGCTCTACTACCGCGGCATTGATATTGAAGAGCTTGTGGCGGGCTTTATTTCCGAAAATCGTTTCGGCTTTGAGGAAGTCGCCTATTTGCTGCTTTTCGGCACCCTGCCGGAGAAAGCGGAGCTTACGTCCTTTCAAGCCCTGCTGGCGGAGTATTGCACGCTGCCGGACAGCTTTGTGCGGGATATTATTATGAAAGCGCCCAGTTCCGATATGATGAACACGCTTGCGCGGAGTGTGCTTACACTGTATTCGTATGACCCAAAACCGGACGACACGTCTATACCGAATGTACTCCGGCAGTCCCTGCAGCTTATTTCGCTGTTTCCGCTATTTTCCGTATACGGTTACCAGGCGTTCCGCCATTACAAAGAAGGGCAGAGCCTGGTGATCCACCAGCCCAAACGTGAGTATTCCACGGCACAGAATATTTTACACACGCTTAGGGAAGACAGTAAGTTCACCGACCTTGAGGCGCGCATACTTGATTTGGCGCTTGTGCTGCATATGGAGCACGGCGGCGGCAATAACTCCACCTTTACCACGCATGTGGTGACTTCTTCCGGCACGGATACGTATTCCTCTACGGCGGCGTCTCTCGCATCCCTTAAAGGGCCGAAGCACGGCGGCGCGAATATCAAGGTCACACAGATGTTTGAGGATATGAAAGCGAACGTAAAAAATTGGGATGACGAAGGGGAAGTGACGCAATACCTTCTGGCGCTTCTGCGAAAGCAGGCGTTTGATAAAGCGGGGCTGATCTATGGCATGGGCCACGCGGTTTATTCCCTTTCCGACCCCAGGGCGAATATCTTCAAAGGGTTTGTGGAAAAGCTTTCCCGCGAAAAAGGGCTGGACCAGGAATTCAAGCTGTATTCGCTTGTGGAACGCCTTGCCCCCGAAGTGATCGCGGAAGAGCGCAAGATGTATAAAGGCGTATCGGCCAACGTAGATTTTTACAGTGGTTTTGTGTACGATATGCTTGGGCTGCCGCAAGAGCTATACACGCCTATTTTCGCCATCGCGCGTATCGTGGGCTGGAGCGCACACCGGATAGAAGAACTGATCTCCGCCGGGAAAATTATTCGCCCGGCCTACAAGAATGTCGCCGTACAAAAAAAATATGTGCCGCTGGATGACAGGGTTTGAACGACATTCGCAACCTATGCACCTATAGGATGTGTATACTCAATCGATTTATTGCAACGTTGAGTTGATTCGCTCTATAGCGACTCTGTTCCGCGTACTACCCGAAAGAGCTTTAACATATCAGACGGATTCAACGCTTCGCCGGAAGCACTGACCTTGCCCGCCGCAGCCTGCGCGGCAGTCAGTGTCAGTTTTTTTCTCACGCCGCGAAACAACCGGAGAACATCGCCGGAATCCGTGACGCCGTTTCCCCCAAGATCGCCTTTCACAACGATCGTCAGCCTGTCTGCGGCCTGTCCGTTGACATCGTACAGGCAAAGGAGCATGCCGGTACCGACAGCCGCGGTATCTGCCGCCAGAGTGCCGTCCGGCCTTGTAACAGACAGCGCGCAGCCCTGCGGCGGATTTTCAAACTGGCTCTTTAGATCCGCAACCGTCGGCGCGGCGGCGTTGCCGCTGCCGGGCCCGTTTATTCCCGCCGCCATGCCGATCAACAGGTCGCCCCGGAACATAACGGAACTGTCCGCTTTCATGATTTCCCGCAATGTCAGCGGTTCCTCTTTTGGCACCGGCGCCAGCGTGATATCCTTACCCGACATGACGCCGTTCACATCCACGGCAAACAGCCCCGAGGCGGTATAACCGTATTTACTGAAATAAATATCATACAGGCCGGCCGCAAGGCTCATGCTGTAGCCGCCGTTACTGTCAGTTACCGTAACCGCGACTGGTTGCCCTTGCGCGTAAACATCGTATGCCTCTACCGATACACCCCCTATTGCCTGCCCGCTGCCCGCATCCACAACCCTGCCGCTGACGGCGTAAGTAGAAGTGAAAGAAGCCGAAAGCACAATGTTCCGGCCTTGCAACAAGCCGCCGTTTGCCGTCACGGTTGTAAGCGCCGCGGCAATATAGCCTTCTTTGTAGAAATAGATATCGTAAACGCCCGCAGGAAGGGTAACGGTATAATCGCCTTCCGCGTTAGTCGTCTCTGTCACGACCGGTTCGTTCCCCCTGTCCCCGCTTTCGCCGACTGCATAAACCTCTACCACCACATCCGGTATCCCCTGCCCGCCCTGCGCATCCGACACATTGCCGCTTATAGTGGTCACAGCGGCAAGCACGGCATCCATACCCGTCAACCGCCCTCTTACAGCTACCCCGCGCAGCCAAAACGGGGCATACCCATCCTTACTAAAATACAGGTCATATGTGCCGGACGGAAGGAGTAAACTGTAGCCGCCGTTCCCGTCTGTCACCCCGGACGCGTCCGGCCCGCCGCTGCCCATAAGCAAACTGTATGCCTCTACCGATACGCCCGCAAGCGCCTGCCCGTTTGCTGCGTCCGAAACATTGCCGCCCACCGTGTAAACGGATTCGGCGGCGAGCGCAATATCCTGCCCTGTTTGCAAGTCGCTTTCTATCATCACGGCTGAAAGCACCGCCGAGACATACCCGGATTTACTGAAATAAATATCATATGTACTGGGCGGGACATCGATACGGTACCTGCCATTCCCGTCCGTAGTTCCCATTCCCGCCGGGCTGCCGCCGTTCTCCGCGCGGGAACCAACCGCGTAGGCTGCTACCGATACGCCTGCTATCGCTTGCCCGCCGTAAACGTCCGTGACTCTGCCGCTTACGGCATAGACAGCCGGTGCGGGTGCCAGCGTGATATCCCGCGTCAAGGGCATGCCGCCGCTTACCGGTATACTCTCCAATGCCGCCGACACATACCCGGATTTGCTGAAATGAATGTCATATACGCCATTCGGAAGATTGAGGCTGTAGTTTCCGTCGTCATTCGTTACTGCAGCCGCAACCGGCTCTTCCCCATCCGAATAAACATCGTATGCTTTCACCGCCACGTTAGCGAGGGCTTCCCCGCTTATGGCATTCGTTACATTTCCGCTTACGGTGCGGCTATCATGGGCGGGTGTCAGCACGGCATTTTGTCCCGGCAAATGGCCGTTTAGCATTGTAACTTGAAGCAGCGTGTCCATGTAGCCGGATTTATAAAAATAGAGGGTATAAGCGCCTGCCGGGAGTACGGCGCTGTAATTTCCGTATTCGTCGGTCACTACAACGGTAGCCACAACAGCCGTGGACCCATCCCCTTCGTAAATTGCCACCACCGCGTTTTTGAGCGCGTTTCCGGTGCCCGCTTCCGTTACGTTGCCGCTTAACGTGTAGGTCTCGCCCACGGCCATCGTAACAACCGGCAAAAGCGCCAGCGCGAAAAACACCGTCAACAACAAAGAAACTACTTTCCGTACCATCACGTAATTCCTTTCGTTCCACCGCTCCTATTCCATCATTTTTCGTGGATATTCGTTATGCCATATTGTAGCACTTTTGCTGTTTTTTATCAAGTAATTGTTGGCGGAGGGGTGTGGCATTTTGTGAAAGGGAAAAGAATTATTATTTAGCGGTATCGATATTGGTTCGCCGGGCGGTACAGACTTCTTATGTTGATGGGTTCAGCCTTTCCCGCGCGCAGCGCGGGAAAGGTGGTGGTGAGCCGGTCGTCACGCGCGCGGGCGGTTCATCAGGCGCTCCGTCATGGATAAAGCAGGAAAAGTGCTCCGCTATGAGAAAAAACGCTGCCGCGTGATAGAGCAATTCCACAAATAGAAAGGCACGTTT
>DOMW01000255.1:6556-8145 GCA_003510345.1 Clostridiales bacterium
GCCCACCCGCGCGCCGAACGGGGGAAAATAGAGGAGGTGGAGAGACGCCCGGCGCAAAGGCATATAGTGCACATAGCTAACCACCAACCAAGGTTAAAACAAAACCACGCACGGGTGGGCTACTTCCCTGCCGGAGGGGAGTGGTAATTTGCCCTAACGCCTCCGCTCTATGCTATAATACATATATGAAAAAATTGCTCCCGCTGCTCCGCCAATATAAACGCGAGGGGATCCTCGGCCCCCTATGCAAGCTCATCGAGGCAGTCTTTGAGCTTTTTGTGCCGCTTGTTATGGCGCGCATCATCGATATAGGCGTTAAAAACGCCGACCAGGGGTATGTGCTGCGCATGGGTGGCCTCATGGTTCTGCTTTGCGCCGTCGGGCTTTTGTCCGCCCTTGTTTGCCAATACTTCGCCGCCCGCGCGTCGCAGGGGTTCGGCACGATTTTGCGCAACAAACTGTTTGCGCACATCGGTGGTTTTTCCCACGCCGAGTTGGACAGGTTTGGCGCTCCCACGCTTGTAACGCGCATCACCAGCGACGTAAACCAGCTTCAGCTTGCCGTCGCCATGTTCATACGCCTTGCGGTGCGCGCGCCCTTCCTCATCATCGGCGCGGTGTTCATGGCGATGACGATAAACGCGAAGCTCTCTCTCATTTTTCTTGCCGCCGCCGCATGTATCGCGCTGGTGCTCTACGCTGTTATGAGCCGCTCCATCCCCTTTTATGCGCTTGTGCAAAAGATGCTTGACCGCGTTTCCCACCTAACGCGGGAAAACCTTTCGGGTACGCGCGTCATACGCGCTTTTTCCAGGCAAAACCAGCAAAAGGAACGGTTCGCGCAGGCAAACGACGGCCTTACGGCGGCCGCCGCGCGCGCGGGCCGCCTTTCCGCGCTTCTAAACCCGGTCACACTGCTGATCATAAACACTGCCATCATCGCCATTCTGTGGTTCGGAAACGGCAGCTTTAAAAGCGGCGACCTTAAACAGGGCGAACTCATTGCCCTGATCAATTACATGACGCAAATTCTGCTGGCGCTTGTGGTCGTCGCAAACCTCGCCGTCTTATTCAGCCGCGCGAGCGCTTCGGCAAAACGCGTGAATGAGGTGCTTGAAACCAAGCCCACCGTTGTATCACCCATTGCGCCCGTCTCCCAAAAAGAAAATGCGCCCGCCGTGGAATTTCGCGATGTTTCCTTCCGCTACGGGCAGGATGAAGACGATCTCACGCATATTTCATTCAAGCTGTGGCCCGGGCAGGTCATGGGCTTGATCGGCGGCACGGGCGCGGGCAAATCCACGCTCGTCCATTTGATCCCCCGTTTTTATGACGCGACGGGCGGCAATGTATTGGTGCGCGGCGTCGATGTACGGGCGTACCCCCTGGCGCAGCTTCGCGCGGGTGTCGGTATCGCGGCGCAGCGTGTCGAGCTGTTTTCCGGTACCGTGCGTGATATGATGCTTTTTGGGAATGAAAACGCGACGGATGAGCAGATATGGGCGGCGCTTCAGGCGGCACAGGCGGCGGATTTTGTCCGCGAACGCGGCGGCCTGCCCGCCGAAATACTGCCGGGCGGGCGCAATTTT
>DOMW01000206.1:0-1160 GCA_003510345.1 Clostridiales bacterium
CGCTTCACTTGCCGGGGCTTCCGAAGCGGGTGCTTCGCTCGCGGGCGCTTCAGAAGCGGGTGCTTCAGATTCCGCCGCGGGCGCGTTTGTGCAGGAAGCAAATACCATGGCGCACATGGCAATGCAAAGCACGATTGTTAGAAACTTTTTCATTCAATTACTCCTCCATGTTTTTTATTTTATGCGGCAGCTACACCGCAAAACTATTTTTGTATTTAAGGCAAAACAAAGCACCTAAGAGTTGAGGGAAAACCGGCTCTTCTTTAATCATTGTCATTTCATTTTTTTTGAAAACATTTTGCGCGAAAATATAATTTGTATTTTGCTTTCCAGCACAAAAATAACATTTTTGCTGTAGGGTGTCAAGATAAATTCCCAAACATGTATTTCATTATCGCGAATTTTCAACAAAAACTTGTACTATTTATTGTGAATTAAAAAATAGCGGGGTATCTGCGAAGTTTTTTAAGTACAAGTTGCGCTTCGGAAAGAACAAGTTTGCGGGATAAATGTTTCCCGCTTAAGTAGCGCGGCCAGCTTTGCGGCCTGTTTTGGGCGTGGCCACTTTTCCTGTATTACTGTTTTAGCAACATAGGCGGCATAGGTGTTATATCGCCAGACGGTTCATCATTAACACAGGGAGCATTCATGACATTTGTCACATCACTTCATGACATCCCGCACTTACAACCGCCCCTGCGCAAATGATACAGTGGTAGCAGAAAACAAAGGAGGTTTGAAAAATGCAAACGATCGTGAACGCGACAAATCTGGTGAAGCGGTATAAGGAGCTGCTGGCGCTTGACCACATGAGTCTGCGCATAGAAGAAGGGGAGATCCTGGGCCTTTTGGGGCCGAACGGTTCGGGCAAAACCACAGCCATAAACTGCCTGCTTTCCCTTCTTGTAATGGACAAAGGCGAGGTTTCCATCTTCGGCAAAAAAATGACGCCCACGAGCTACGACATAAAGCAGGAGATCGGCGTTGTGCCACAGCAGGTCGCCGTATTTGAAGAGTTAACCGTGCAGGAGAACATAGACTATTTCTGCGGGCTCTATGTGTCGGCCGCAAAACGGCGCAAGCAATTGGTAGAGGAAGCCCTCGCTTTTGTGGAACTTGGTAATTTCCGCAAATTCCACCCTAAAAAGCTTTCGGGCGGG
>DOMW01000206.1:1177-1805 GCA_003510345.1 Clostridiales bacterium
TGGACGAGCCCACCGTGGCCGTAGACCCGCAAAGCCGGGCGCATATACTGGACGGTA
This sequence comes from Clostridiales bacterium, assembly GCA_003510345.1. GTDB lineage: Bacteria > Bacillota > Clostridia > Christensenellales > Christensenellaceae > UBA5399. The sequence goes on from DOMW01000206.1 coordinate 1,235, forward strand.
TCACAGCCCTAAACCGCGAGGGGGCGACAGTCATCTACACGTCGCATTATATGGAAGAGGTAGAGCAGATCTGCACGCGCATCGTCATCATGGATAAAGGGCGCTGCCTTGCGGAAGGGACGAGCGAAGAACTGAAGCGCATGATCAAGGCGGGCGAAACGATCCGCATCGAGCTGCCCGAAATTCCGGCGGAACACATGGACGGGCTTAAAACGATACCGCACGTCTACGCCGTGTCTTTTGAAGACGGCTTGCTCACGGTGCAGTGCGAAAAAGGCGGTCGAAATGTACTGCGCGTGCTCGATTACCTGCAAAAAAACGAAATACCGTTCGGCACGGTAGACGCGAAATTACCTACATTGAACGATGTTTTTCTTGAGATCACCGGGCGCGAACTCAGGGATGGGGGGGAAACCGAATGAAGACGCTTTTTTGGTACCGGCTCAAATGTATCGTCCGCGACAGGGCGAACATGTTTTGGACGCTCGTCTTTCCCATACTGCTCGGCACCATGTTTTTCTTCGCTTTCGGCCAGCTCGTTACCAACGAGGAATCCTTTAAAGCGATCCCC
>DOMW01000206.1:1821-11259 GCA_003510345.1 Clostridiales bacterium
GGGGACGACCCGTTTCTTGACGCGCGGTATATGGACGAACAGGAAGCCCTTGCACTGCTGGAAAGCGACACGGTGGACGGCATCTATTATGTAGACGAGACGCCCACGCTCACCGTAAAGGCCGAGGGGCTTATGCAGAGCATGCTAAGAAGCGTGCTCGACGGGTATGTGCAGATCACCTCCACCGTAACGGAAGTCGCGCAAAAAGACCCCGCACTGGTCGCGGACGCGGTAGAAAAACTGACTGACCCCGCGCCTGCTTTAGAGGAAGTATCCCTTTCGGGCGGCAGCATGGATTACATGCGGGAAAACTTTTACTCGCTCATCGCCATGACCTGCTTGTACGCCAGTTTCTTCGGCCTTTCTGGCGCGATGTCCGCGCAGGCAAACCTCTCGCCCTTAGGCGCGCGCCGCAGCATAAGCCCCACGAAAAAGATGGCGCTCGCGTGGAGCGATATACTCGCCGCTGTCCTCGTAATGTTCGCTGTAGTGCTCGTGTTGATCGCGTTCTTAAACGCGCTGCCCAACCTGGACTTCGGGGAGAACCTGCCCTATCTGCTGCTTACGGTGCTTGTCGGGGTGTTTGTGGGCGTCATGTACGGTATGCTGGTGGGCGTGGCGGTGCGCGGCTCGAGAACGGCAAAGGAGGGCATACTGATCGGCCTAACACTGGTGCTGTGCTTTTTGAGCGGCCTGATGGCTACCAACATGCGATATGCGGTAGATAAGGTGGCGCCTATCATAAACAGTGTAAACCCCGCCGCCCTCTTAGTCGATTCGTTTTACACAATGGAAACCTACGGCATAGGCGAACGTTTTTGGGTCAATATAGGCACGCTTGCCATAATAGGGGCGCTGTTCAGTGTTCTGAGCGTGGCCATCTTACGGAGGAAACAATATGCAAGTATTTAAATGTTATCTTAAAATCGTAAGGCAGAACATCGGCCTGATCGCCATGTACCTCGCCATATTCATCACGCTGTGCGTTGCGTTCTCCGGCATGGGCGCCGATAACCAGCTCGAGCAATATACGGATACAAAAGTGCCCATGACCGTAGTAGACCGCGACGGATCGGATATATCCCGGTCGATCACAGGCATCCTTACAGAGCGGCACGAGATCGTTCCGCTGCCGGACGACACGGAAACCCTGCGTGACGCGCTCTACAACAGGGAAACCACGTACATATTATTCATTCCCAATGGCTATGGGGAAAGGCTGCTTTCAGGCAACGCGCCCATTCTGGAAGACGCGCAGGTATCCGGCTCGGCCAACGGCGCGTATATCGACCGCTTGCTTGAAGGCTACGTCGCCACGTTGCAGGTTTACCTGGACGCCGGGTTCCCCGCGCAGGACGCGCTTTTGAAAGCGGAGGCCGACCTCGCCAAAAAGGCGGAGGTTTCGATGACGCATTCCGAATCACAGGAAGCGACCGGCATCTTCTACTTCTATAAATACCTCAGCTACAGCATACTGCTCACGATGATATTCGGCCTGTGCCCTGTGCTGATGGTGTTTGCCAAACGGAATATCGCCATGCGCATGGAAAGCTCCGCGCTGCCCTTCCGCAGGAAAAATTTTGAAATCGGCCTGGGCATACTCACATTTGCCGGGATCTTCTACGCCGTATTCCTGGTGATCGGCTACCTCATGTACGGCAGCAGCATGTTTACGCAAAGCTCGCTCATCTGCCTGCTGAATATGGCCGCGTTCCTTGCCACATCCGCCGCTCTCGCGTTTTTGGTCGGCCAGGTCGCTTCAAGCGCGAATGTGCTCGCGGCGCTCGCCAACGTAATAGGACTTGGCATGAGCTTTTTGGGCGGTGTATTCGTACCGCTCGAGCTGATGAGCGAAGGCCTGCAAAAAATCGCGCAGTTGTTCCCCACCTACTGGTATATCCATGTGGCGGATATGGCGCTCGGCACCGGTTCCACTTCCGAGCAATTTACCTCCGAGATGGCGCAAAGCATAGGCGTGCAGCTGCTGTTCGCCGCCGCGTTCCTCGCCGTTGCGCTTGTGGTGGCAAGGCAGCGCAGGCGCAGAGTCGCGTGACAAACGGTTACCCTGGTAGCCGCTGCTACATGCAGGAAGCACGGCTTTCTTTGTAAATCTTTGGTGGGCGGCAGGTGGGCACGGCTTGTCTATGCTTCGGCTAGGTAAGCGGGATTTGAGCGCGCTCCTGCGCTGCTGATGAAATGGAAACATTCTCCACCGTGGACAGTTATGACGCTGCCGCTGGGCGTCAAGGGGGGCAGGAAGATTCGGAATTTCTCCCTTAGCCCCCTTTGACAATCCCCTTATTCCCGCTTCACTGCGGGTTCGCCGCGCCGCACAGGGCAGCGACTTGCTCCCCTCGCGTTCAGCGAACGCCGCGCTCCCTGCATCGCCAATCGTGGCGCGGGCGTGCTCCGTTCTCCTTGAGAATCCTCGCTTTAAGACCGCTTTCAGTGAGCCCCGTACTAAATATGACTTTATTGCTATTTGTCAGGATTTGCATGCCTTTACGGGAGTTTTTAGAACCGTAGGTNNTTCTGAACCGCCGGAGGCACTAATACATCCCGCAGGGATACCTTGACCCGAAAGGAATACCCGTACCCGAATATAATAGCAAATGGAATTTGAGTCCACCATGGACGGGAAAAGTATGAAGAGAAACTTTTTGCACATCCCCTTGGCACTCCTTTGCCAATTAGCACTGCCAGGAACACACCGCCAGGCAACCCGACTTTACTTCATATGGCAATTTTGATAAAATAGTGGTTATGTTTTATATAGTGCCGCTGTCCGCTCCTATACGCGTGCAGCGGGCGCGCATAGGCGCATACAAAGAGAGAAGGAATAATCATGGGATTTTTATCAAATTCGGCCCTGCGGCCGGTCAAAAAGATCGCAAGCCAGGCGGAAGCGCTTGCCGATGCTTTCGCCGCGCTCACAGACGAACAATTAAAAACAAAGACGGCGGAGTTTAAAGAACGCCACCAAAACGGAGAGTCTTTAGACGCGCTTTTGCCCGAGGTGTTCGCGCAGGTGCGCGAGGCAAGCTGGCGCGTCATCGGCCTCAAACACTTTTATGAGCAGATTATGGGCGGTGTCGTACTGCACCAGGGCAATATCGCTGAAATGAAGACGGGCGAGGGCAAAACGCTTGTGGCGACATTGCCCGCCGTTTTAAACGCTATCCCCGGCAAGGGTGTGCACATTGTCACGGTGAACGAATACCTTGCAAAGCGCGACAGCGAATGGATGGGCAAGGTTTACCGCTTTTTGGGCTATTCCGTGGGGCTGGTGCGGCGCGAGCAGGATAGAAAGCAAAAGCAGGCTTCTTATGGCTGCGATATACTCTACTCCACAAACAACGAGCTGGGGTTCGACTATCTGCGCGACAACATGGTCGTAAGGAAGGAAGACCTTGTGCAGCGCGGGCTTCACTACGCCATCGTAGACGAGGTGGACAGTATATTGATCGACGAGGCGCGCACGCCGCTCATCATTTCCGGGCAGGGCGATAAAAGCACCGACCTTTATAAACGAGCCGATCAATTCGTAAGAAAGCTCAAGCCCGAGGCGCATTTTGAAATGGACGAAAAGCTCAAAGCGGTCAATCTGACGGAAGACGGCGTGGCTATGGCGGAAAAGTTTTTCCGTGTGGAAAACCTCACCGATATAGAAAACACGGAGCTTGTCCACCATGTCAACCAGGCGCTGAAGGCGCACGAGCTTTTTATGCGGGACAGGGAATATGTGGTGCAGGACGGCGAAGTGGTCATTGTGGATGAATTTACTGGCCGCCTGATGGTGGGCAGGCGTTACAGCGACGGGCTTCACCAGGCGATCGAGGCGAAGGAAGGCGTGACGGTGGAGCGCGAATCCAAAACACTTGCCACCATTACGTTCCAGAATTACTTCCGTATGTACGGAAAGCTTTCGGGCATGACGGGTACGGCAAAGACGGAGGAAGAAGAGTTTTCCGGCATCTACAACCTAAATGTGGTGGAGATCCCCACGCACATGCCGATGATAAGGGACGACCAGAACGATACGATCTATGGCACAAAGGAAGGCAAGTTCCGCGCCGTGGTAGAGGAGATCGCGCGGGCGCACGAAACAGGCCAGCCCGTGCTGGTGGGCACCGTTTCGGTGGCGGATAACGAATACCTTTCCTCGCTGCTGGTACGGCGGGGCATAAAGCACGAGCTGCTGAACGCGAAAAACCATACGCGCGAGGCGCAGATCATCGCGCAGGCGGGCAAAAAAGACGCGGTGACCATCGCCACAAACATGGCGGGCCGCGGTACGGATATCATTTTAGGCGGCAACGCGGACTACATGGCGCGCAACGAAATGCGGGGCGAAGGCATGGAGGACGAGCTGATCGAACAGGCGGTGAGCCACGCGCAGACGGACGACCCGGAAGTGCTTGCCGCACGGGAAAAATACGCGGCGCTTTTGGCGAAGCACAAAAAAGATACGGATATCGAGCACGAGGAAGTGGTGCGTTTAGGGGGCCTGCACATTGTGGGTACCGAGCGCCACGAATCCCGCCGTATCGATAACCAGCTTCGCGGGCGCGCGGGCCGGCAGGGAGACCCCGGTTCCTCCATCTTTTTCATCGCGCTTGAGGACGACCTGATGCGCCTTTTCGGCGGCGAGCGCATAAAAGCCATCATGGACCGCCTGTCGGGCGGCAACGACGATATCCCGCTGCAATATGGGATGCTGAGCAAGCAGATCGAAAACGCCCAAAAACGCATAGAGGGCAACAACTATAACATCCGTAAGCATGTGCTTTCCTACGACGATGTGATGAACCAGCAGCGTAACGTGATCTACACGCAGCGCAGGCAGGTTTTGATGGGGGACGATATCTCCGCCAATATCACGTCCATGAAGGAAGCGCTGCTGCAAGTGGCGCTCGACGCGCATTGTCCCAAAGGCAAGTACCCCGAGGAATGGGACTGGGACGATATCCACGCCTATTTTGAGCGCGTGTTTGCGATAAAGATGAAACGCCTTTCGGTAAGCGAGATCGAAGGGCTGGATATTGACGATTTCAAACAGCGGGTAGAAGCGCTGGTGGACGAGGCATACGCGGCAAAAGAAAAAGAGATGGAAGAAGCGGGCTTCAATATGCGTGCCATCGAGCGCATGGTGCTGCTGCGCGTGGTGGATTCCAAGTGGATGGACCACATCGACGCGATGGATCAGTTCCGCCGCGGCATCGGCCTTAGGGCCATCGCCCACCGCGACCCGATAAACGAATACCGTATGGAAGGCTTCGATATGTTCGACGCGATGGTCGAAAGCATCCGCGAGGAAGCTGTGTATATGCTGTACCACATCAAGGTGCAGAGCAAGGTGGAGCAAAAGGAAGTGAAGGACACCAGCGCGAACATCGACGCGGACGGCAACCCCATTGCCACCGAAGGGCCAAAAACGCGCCGCGCCATGCAGACGAACCAAAACGCGGGGGAAAAGCCCGCGCCTGTGCGTGCCGAAAAGAAGGTGGGCCGGAACGAACCCTGCCCGTGCGGCTCGGGCAAGAAGTATAAGAACTGCTGCGGGAAGAATGAGTAACCGCCCCGCGCGGCGGCCTTTGCTCTCGTTTTTATTCGGACGGAAAAGGCTTTTGGGCAATCGGCGTACAGAATAGTAATGATCTGGTTTTCGCGTCATTGCGGGTCAAGCCCGCAATGACGTGTATGCGCATCATATGCCCCCGGCGGCTCAAGAGTGCTGCGCCCCTTGAGAATCCGCGTTTTGTTGTAAAAGTGCCGTCCTATGATCTTTGTATGATAAGGCAATATGCCAAGTATTTCTTTATCGCCATAGAGTAAGATTCGTGCCTTTGAGGGAGTTTTTAGNNTTAGAACCGTAGGTTCTGAGCCGCCGGAGGCATCTTAATCATCCCGCAGGGATACCTTGACCCAAAAGGAATGCCTGTGAGAAAGCGCAAGAGTATTTTTTATCAGCTTAACTTTCTCGACAGTCTGACGGGTAGTATTTATACTACCAGGTATAAACGGGTTTTTAATTGGGTGTATATGAACAAAATTAACAAAAATATAATCGCTATTTGGCTGGCCGTTGGCGCCGTAATATTTATGGCGGCTGTTTGTGTTTATCTTTTAATCGGAACGTTAATTTCCTCAAAAATCTACCCCGTGTTTCACTATTATGTACCATTCAGCTTTCTCGTACAAGGGATGGTTATGTCTATGGCGGCTTCCGGCATGTGGCTGCTGCTATTTGGTAATAAAAAACCGCTGCCTGTTTCAGTCCGGTATCTAATTGCCATAGTCATTTTACTGGTATTATATTTTATATCAGTGCGGATTCCGGCAATTAATTCTTTGGTGGGGCACTTAAGATGGCTTTGGAGTTGCTGCATTGCGGTTCTTGCGTTGGGCGTGCCTTTTTCTATTGTGAAAGAAAAAAACAACAATACAGAGTATAAGCAAGGGAGTTAATTATGGATGAACGACGTTTAAAGCAACAACTTACCTTCCTCACGGAGGCGGACAAAATGAAAACGGTGCTGCGCAGGACGCTGCTTGCCGACGGTTCGCGCCCGGAAAACGACGCGGAGCATAGCTGGCACTTCGCCCTAATGGCGATGGTGCTGTATGAATACGCGTATTCCCCCGAAGTCGATCTGTTCCGCGTGCTCAAGATGGCGCTTTTGCACGACATGGTGGAAATCTACGCGGGCGATACGTTTGCCTATGACGAGGCGGCCAACGAAGATAAGGAAGCGCGCGAACGCGCGGCGGCGGACAGGCTGTTTTCGCTTCTTCCGGCGGACCAGGGCGGCGAATACCGCGCGCTGTGGGAGGAATTCGACGCCATGCAAACGCCTGACTCCATCTATGCCGCGGCAATAGACCGCTTCCAGCCGCTGATAAACAATTACCTCACAAGAGGCCACACTTGGAAGCTGGGCGACGTCAAAAAAAGCAAAGTATACAAGCGTATGGCGATGGTGAAAGAAGGGATGCCCGAGCTTTGGGCTGTGGTGGAATACATGATAAACAACGCGATAGAGCAGGGGTTTTTGAAAGAATAATGTGTGAGCAAACCGTTTACTTTGAATATTCAAAAGAGGCGACAGCGCATCTTTGCGCCAAAGATAAGCAGCTTGCGCAGGCGATAGAACACATCGGGCCGGTAAAACGCGCGGTGACGCCCGATCTTTTTACCGCGCTCGTGCATTCCATCATAAGCCAGCAGATTTCCACAAAAGCCGCCGAAACCATTTGCGGCAGGCTTAAGGAAAAATGCCCGGACGTTACGCCCGCCGCGCTGCTTTCCCTGCCAGTACGGGACATCCAAAGCTGCGGTATCACAATGAAGAAAGCAGAGTATATTCACGACCTTGCGGAAAAGGCAAACGCGGGTGCGTTCGATATCCGCGCGCTTAAAACGATGACGGATGAGCAGGTCGTCGCCGAGCTTGTTAAGCTGAAAGGCGTGGGCGTGTGGACGGCGGAAATGCTGCTGATCTTTTCCATGCGGCGGCCCGACATCCTCTCTTATGGCGACCTTGCCATACAACGCGGCCTGAAAATGCTGTACCGGCACCGCGCCATCACCCCGGCGCTTTGCCAAAAATACAAACGCCGCTATTCCCCCTATGCGTCGGTGGCTTCGCTGTATTTATGGGAGATCGCGAGCGGCGGCTATGAGGCGTATCCTTTGCCCCGGCAGAAAGGAAAGTGAGCTATGCAAAACGAAATGGAAGTATTCTTCGATTATGCCTGTCCGTATTGTATGCGGGCGCACGGCATTCTTACGGGGCTGCTGCCCGCCTTTCCGCAGATTCGCGTTTGTTGGCGGCCATGCGAATCGCACCCGCGGCCGGAGCGCTATGGCAAACACAGCGACCTCATCATCCGGGGCATGTTTTACGCGAAAGAACAGGGCGTTGACCTTGCCGTGTATCACGAGCATATGTACCGCGCCATATTTCAAACGGATATCAATGTGGAAGATTTGGATGCCCTTGCGAAAAGCGTATCCGGCTTTATGGATGCGGAGGCTTTCCGCCGCGCGCTTTCCACGGGCGCGTACGAAAAAGAACTAAAAGACGCCAACGCCCTCGCGTATGATAAATCGGGCGTTTGGGTGGTGCCCGCCTACCGGCTGAACGGGAAAAAACTCGACCCCATAGAGGACGTGGGGGTGGATGAAAAAATGCTTCGCGGGTTTTTGGAACGGGCGGTTATCTGAACACAATACAAACAGCAAAGGATGAAACAGCATGTATTTTGAAGAACTGAAAACAGGGCAAAGCTTTGCGCTTGCGGGTGTGACGATCACGGAGGAACAGGTTCGCTCTTTTGCGGAGCAGTACGACCCGCTTAGGTTGCATCTGGACGAGGAATACGCGAAAACTACGCGGTTTGGCGCGATCATTGCGCCGGGCGTTATGAGCTTTATGCTTCTGTGGAAGCAGTTCCTGAAATGGGATGTGTTTGGCGAGCAGACCGTGGCGGGCAAAAGCACCAAGATAGAATGGTTTGCGCCCGTTTTTGTGGGGGATGTGCTCTCGGGCGAGGCGCGCATCACCGATACGCGCGTGCACAACGCGTATAACGGTATTGTGGAAGTGACGGTGGATATCTATAATCAAAAAGGGGGGCATGTGATCCGCGATGTGACGGAGACTGTCGTCGCGCGGCGGAAAGAATAGCCTGTCCATAGTAAAAAACGCAAGACGGTTTTGCTGCCTTGCGTTTTTCTTACGGTTTTAATTTTTTTGGGCAGGCTGTGTACAGGTATTTCCGCTGTGAATGGAGTCTTTAGGTAATTGCTGATTAAAGAGGGTTCGCATCCCTAGCCCCTAGGAAGACGGGATTTGAACACGCTCCTGCGCTGTTGCTGAAACGGAAGCATTTTCCACTGCGAAAAGTTATGATGCTGCCGCTGGGCGTCAAGGGGGNNTTGAAACCGACTAAGGTCAGCGACCTTAGTAATCTGAGAAGATTTGTGGTTCAGCTATATAGACCAGATGACAGAATGAAGAGATGACTTTGTAGGATTGTAAGGCATGGCTTTTCGCGATTGTCTGTGTCTTTGACTCTTTTGTGCCTTTGGCTCTAAGGGAGTTTTTAGAACCGTAGGTTCTGAACTGCCGGAGGCATATAATGCGCCGCAGGCTCCTTGACCCTATAGGAATACCCAAAAGCAAAGGCAAGATGTTTGCACAATAAAATGCGGGTTCGTACTTGGGCGGACATGTCTACCCGGGCATAGACAAACCTTGTTAAACGGCTGCCCACAATAGAGCCAAAAAAACGCGCGGTCGGAATTGATTGGCGGTTACCTAAACCATTGCTGCCAAAATTAAGACAACACCCCGCACGGATGGATCTCTCCCGTGCGGGGTGCAAGGCTTGCCCTGCGGCATATAATATCAGTTACTCTTCCCCGCCGCTTTC
>DOMW01000275.1 GCA_003510345.1 Clostridiales bacterium
CCGCTCAGGCTGCCGCCGTAGCCCATGTGCAGTCCAAGCGGCTGGTAGTCGCCCACCGCGTAATCAGCACCCATCGCGCCCGGCGCTTCCAGCACGCCCAGCGAAGAAGGGTCTACCCCGGCGATGACAAGCGCGCCCGCGCCTTTCGCGGCCTTTATGATGTCCCGTGCTTCCGTTTCTATCGCGCCGATGTAATTCGGGTTTTCAAAGTACACCGCCGCCGTTTTATCCGAAAGCTTTGCCGCAAGGTCAGAAAGATCCATCCGGCCCGTTTTCTCGTCAAACCCGACTTCCTTCACAGCAATTTCCGGCTTCACATAGTTTTTCACCACCAACATGCGCGTGGGGCTCATGTTTTTGGGCAGCAGTATTTCCGTTTTACCCGCCGTCCTGCACGCCATGCGGCACGCGATGGCAATGGCGTTCGCCCAGTCGTAGGTCGGGTTGCCCGCCGCCTCAAAGCCTGTGAGGTCGCCTATCATAGACGCCGTCTCAAACAACGCCTGCCATTTTCCGTGGTCGGAATACGTTTCGCCCACATACGCGGTCAAAAACTCATCGCGCGCGCCGATCGTGTCGCACACGGCGGGCACATAGTGGTTCCATGTGCCGCCCCCCAAAAAGCTCAGCGTGTTTTTGGCGTGGCGGTTTTTATCAAGCAGCCCCTCCACATGCCTTTGCAGCCGCGCCTCCGATAAAATCGGCTCGGGCAGGTCCATCTCCCCCTTGAAGCGGAGCGCGTCCGGTATCTCTTTATAGATATCTTCCGAGCTCTTCATGCCGAGGTAGTCCAGCATGGCGCGCTTCACCGCCGGTTCGGAATTCGGGATGTAAGGATGAACAAAATCTTTATCGGCCATTGTTTTCTCCTCCTCAGTCTTTTTTGATATAATTGCACTATTTAATCTTCGTTCGCACTTTTGAACTTAGTTTAATACCCAGTGTCCGCAGGCTGTGTTTTTTGCAGCTCCAGTTCGTCCGCCTTGTTTGTATCCACCTGCCCGCCCGGCAGGTTTTGCGCTTCCTTGATGATATTAACGGCATTCCTGTAGCCAATACCAAACCTGCGCGCGCCGCGCTTATACATTTGCAGCAATGTTTTAAGGTCGCGCACACCGCCCGCCACCTTCAGCTTCGCCTGTGTGCCCACCGTCGCCTTAATAAGCTCCACATGGTGCAGCGTCGTCGGGTCTTTGGAAAACCCGGTGCCTGTCTTTACATAATCCGCGCCCGCGTCTATGCAAACCTTGCAGGCGGAGATGATCTCTTCATCTGTAAGCTGCATCGCCTCAATGATCACCTTGAGCGACGTATCGCCGATCACCTTGCGTACCGCTTTGATATCATCCTCGGTTTCCTTGAATTTTTTGGAACGCAGCCAGCCCACGTTCATCACCATATCCACTTCCACGGGGTCCATCGTCATAAACCACTCAGCCTGCTTTTCTTTCAGGAACGTTGGCTCCTGCCCGGAAGGGAACGCCAGCGACGCGCCGAACGCCGTCTTTGTCTTCTTGAGTTCCGCGCTGAACACAGGGTAATACGCCGGCCATGTGAAGGATGAACCAAATTCATATTTCTTGCACGCCCCGATCATTTCGTATAAGTCTTCATAGCTTGCGTTGATCGCCAGCGCGCTGGGGTCCATCGTGTACGCTATGTCAGAGACGGTCAATACCTCTTTATCCAATTCTTTCATCTGTGAGTCCCTCTCAATCTTTGCTTTATTCTTCGCCAGCTTTTGGCCGGTTGGGTTCTTTTTTAAAATACCATGCCGCCCGTGGTTTTTGGTGCGGCCGGGTTTGAAATGCCGCTTTAGTGTTTCGTTTTTTAAGGGCCGCGGCCCGGAATGGACGCGGCCCCTTTCGCCTAAAGATTCTGTTTTACGGGGAACGCATGTACCCCGCCCCGGCAGAGGTATTAATATCCTTTGTCCATATATTCGTCCACGTTGTCCTTTGTTACCATAACGGATTCAATGATCTCGTCTTTCGCGAACGGCTCGCCCGCCAGCATTTTAGCCGCCTGGCGCACAGCATCCGCGCCCATGTCGGGCAGGTAGGTCATAGAGCATTTGAATATCGTGTTGTCCGCTTTGATCTGGTCGTAAGCTTCCGTTTTGCCGCCGATGCCGATCATCAGCTTGATGTCCGTCCTGCCCGCGTTTTCAATCGCTGTCATTGCACCCAGCGCCGCCTCGTCGTCCTGTGCAAACACAGCGTCGATCTGGTCGTAGGCGGGCAGTATGTTAGACATAGCGTCAAGGCCGTGCTGCGTATCATACTCGCCGTCGCCTTCCACGATGATCTCGATGCCGGGGTATTTTTTCAGCTCTTCCGTGAAATTGTTGTAGATATCAAGGTCGGAAGGGGCGCCCGCGATGCAGCGCAGCACAGCAATCTTGCCTTCGCCGCCCAGGTACTCGCCCAGGAACTGCGCGCCGCCGCGTCCCGCGCCGGGGTTGTCGCCACCTACATACGCCGTGTATTTACCGCTGGCGATGTCCCTGTCCAGCACAAGAAGGTGCGTGCCCGATTCATAGATCTCTTCACAGATGGGCGTCATCAGGTCGCCGTCGTTCGGCAGCGCGATGATGAGGTCATACCCTTCCTCTTTCATCGATGTCAGCTGGTTCAACTGGTCGGGGTCGTCCACCGCGTTTTTGATCGTCCAGGTGATATCCGGATACTCTTTGATCACTTCTTCCACAGCCGTCAGCATCTTTGCCTGCCATACGTTGTCCGCAGGGGGCAGGGAAATGGCGACGCTGGCGTTCGGGATCGCTTCGATCGTCATCATGCCGTCCTCGGCCGGGGCCTCGGAAGCAGGCGCTTCACTCGCCGGAGCTTC
>DOMW01000037.1:0-2465 GCA_003510345.1 Clostridiales bacterium
CGCGCGTGGACGGTCAAAAAAGGGACCAAAGCGCCGCAGGCCGCCGGGAAGATCCATTCAGATTTTGAACGCGGTTTTATCCGCGCGGAAGTTGTGGCGTTTGACAAATTAAAAGAACTGGGCGGTAGTATGCAGGCGGCCAAAGAAGCGGGCGCTGTGCGGCAGGAGGGAAAAGAGTATGTGATAGAGGACGGAGATGTAGTGTTGTTTCGGTTTAATGTATGAGAAAAAATGAAGGGAGAGGGGATATGGAACTGATCGATGCAATTGCCACGCGGCAATCCACAAGGAAGTTTAACGCCGTGCCAGTGACGGAAGCGGATGTTAAGGCCATACTGCGCGCGGGGTGCGCCGCGCCGGTGGCAAACGGCGGGCATGACAGGCTGCATTTCACCGTTGTGCAAAGCAGGGAACTGCTGCGTAAAATAGGCGGCGCCACAGGCAAAGCCTTCGGCACGCCGGACTACGACCCGTTTTATGGCGCGGGGACGTTTGTTGTGGTATCTGTAAAACCACGGGAAGGTGAACCGACGATCGAAGTGGCGGACGGCGCGTGCGCGGTGGAAAACATGCTGCTCATGGCGGCCGGGCTGGGCCTTGCAAGCGTATATCTTTGGAGCTTCCGCTGGGGGCTAAAGGAACAGCCGGCGCTTATTTCCGAGCTTTCCCTGCCCGAAGGATTCCTGCCTGTATCCGGCGCGGCGATTGGCCATGCGGATGAACCGCTTGCGCCCAGGGAGCTTGCGTTGCCCGGTTCATACAATTTTGTGAAATAATGGTAAATAGTCACAACCTTATTTGCTTCGTCAACCTTGCAGAGTAGCAAATAGTTTTTATCGGGGATCCGCGGTATTCCTCTCCTCGTTGGTTTCAGTCTTGCCGCCGGGGCCATTCTATTTACACGACTTTACATTTATGTGCCAGCAGAGAAGGGATGTTTGCCTTGGTTCCATGCAGCTTTGCGGCGATGAAAACCTTGATTGCCTGAAAAAACGGCAGCGGCGCGAGCTTGAGCGGGTTGACGCCCATCAAGTGGCACATGGCGTTGGTGGTGGCGCAAAGGTCGTTGCAGTAGCTGCTGAAATATACATTTTTTTTGCCCAGCCTGGCGATAAGCCGCTCTCCTACCTCGTCGCGCGCGCAGCGGCCCATCACCAGCACGCGGCCCGTGACCGCGTCGATCGCGGCGGGGTCGTGGCCCTTGCCCATGACGATTGTCCAGCCGCCCTTGCCGCCAAAATCATAGGCCAGCACCTGCAAAAGTGTCAGGGGATTATTTTGGCAGCCTTCACGGCACAGGCGTTCGCCGCCTTTTAAAATAGCGACATCTTCCGGGAATCGTTGCAGCAGATCCGTTTCGTATGTTTTGTTAAAATCGGCAATATCGCCGATGATTTCTATATCGTCCAGGCTGCGTACACCTTTGCCGTACCCGCGTTCCATAGCGATTTTAAGGTGCGGCACGTCTTCCGCCGTCAGGCCAAACAGCCGCGCGCCCACCAGATCGGCCGCGACGACGTTGGTACTGCCTATCAGCACCCTAAAGGGCTTCACACATTCATCGGCGAAGCGCGTGACCGGGTAATGCCCGTAGGTGGTGGCCTCTACCCCTTCTATCAGCGTGTAATCGGGCTGTATGTAGCCCAACACGTCCGCAAGCTTGTGGGGCAGGTTGTAGTTGTGGTCGCTGCGGCGGTCATTTTGCTGAGGGAATGCCCATTGGTTTTTGACGCCGAGCGTCACCCCCGCCATCGAGTGGGTCTTAAGCTTGGGCAGGTTTATGTAGAGGTTCTCGTCCGCGTGGTTGATGAGGTTATCCACGACGAACAACGGGATCTCAAACGTGTTGCTCTGGTATCCTTCTGGGCTTTCTTCCAGCGTGGGGCGCCCCTTAAACGCAAAGCGCACGGACTTTTCTTCATCGAGGTAGACTTCCTTTACACCATACCTGCGGCAGAGTTTGCTGTACCCCGTGAGCGCGAACACCATACGGGTGAAGTTGCTTTGGGTCGCGTTTTCAAACAGAAAGATTTGCCGCGCGCCCATCTCCCGCCAATAGCGGAAGACCGCCTCTAAAAGCTCCGGGCGGGTGTGGGCATAGGGTTTGCTGTCGATGCCGTTGGGCTTGATGTATACATCGCCGCTCTTTTTCAGCAGTTTCCTGCCTCCTGCCGCGTCAAACATCGCCGCGGCGGCCGCAAAAACCTCGTCGCGCAAGGGGCCGTTAAGCGGTTGGAATTGTGTGAAGCTCAACGCTTGGTGCGGGCTTTTCAGCCTGTGCACTATAACTGTCGCGTGGGCCATAGTAACCACCAATCCTTTCCTTATTTTCAATCCAGCCCCAGCGTGCCGCCGGGGTTCATGATATTATCCGGGTCGAAGTGCTCTTTCAGCGCGCGGATAACGGCATATTCCCGCGCGCCCAGCGAGCGCTCCAGCCACGGGCCAAACAGCTTGCCAATGCC
>DOMW01000037.1:2588-2737 GCA_003510345.1 Clostridiales bacterium
CAATAGGCCCGCACCTCCGCGTGCACGCGTTCCATGTTGCTCCAGTTGACGGTGCATTCCATTGTATCCATCACCACGCCAAAGTCCTGCATGGTGTCGCGCAGGTATGGATCGCTGAACCGGCCCTTTTCCCAGCCCTTTGTTACAAG
>DOMW01000037.1:2745-4066 GCA_003510345.1 Clostridiales bacterium
AAACCCTTCTCGCCGTTGGTAAAGCCGAGGAACAGGCACATCTCGTTTTCTTTAAAGCCGCGCGCCGAAAACAAATGGCGCAGCGGGCTTTCATCCACGCCGTACAGTCGCAGCATGTACGTCGTCTCCTCCGGGTCGGACAGCCGGAACACGGAGGGGTGCCCGGCCTCGCCCTGCATCATCTCACGCGCGGCGGCCCGCGCCGTCTCCCAATCGCGGAACATGAACGAGAAGCGTCTGATGGTTTCCGGCATATGGCGGCATACCTTGAGCGTCACATGTGTCAACACGCCGAACGCGCCTTCGCCGCCCATCAATATCTGGTCAAGATCAGGCCCGGTGGCCTTGCGCGGGTAGGTGTCCGTCTTGATATTGCCCGTGGGTGTGGCGTATTCCTGGCCGAGCACAATATCCTGTATGCAGCCGTAATAGGTGGAGTTTTGGCCGGAACCGTGCGTCACCACCCAGCCACCCACCGAGGAATATTCAAAGCTCTGGGGGAAATGCCCCAGTGTGTACGCGCGTTTCGCATTAAAGCGGGCCACGGCGTCATTGAGCGCGTCTTCCACATCCGGGCCGCTGATGCCCGCCTGCACGGTGACGAGTTGATCTTCCTCGTTGAACGAGACCACTTTATTGAAGCGCAGGCGCATATCCAGCGATATACCGCCGCGCACGCACTCCACGCCCCGCGTGACGGAAGAGCCGCCGCCGTACACATACACGGGTATCTTTTCTTTCGCGCAATACGCTACGATATCCTCTATCTGCTCCTTTGTGTCCGGGTACAGCACCGCGTCGGGCACGTTTTCCACAACGCGGTTGCGCAGGCGCAATATGTCGTACATGCTTTTGCCATAGGCGACGGACAGGCGGGCGTAGTCGTCCGTGCGCACGAAATCCGCACCCACAATGCCGCGAAACGCGTTTAGCTGCCCGTCTGTCAGGCGGATGGGCAGGTCAAACGCGACTTCGTCCAACCCCAAATCTTCCGAATATTGGCGGAAGTCGTCGTCGGTGACGCCAAATTTTTCTTTCATAATCTTGTACAGCGTTTCTTTGGGCGCTTTTATTTTGCCCGGCTCGCCCCATTTGAAGATGGAACGGTACGAGTTTTTCGGGAACGCCCCCTTAAACCAGTTTGGCTCAAAATCGCGATATGGCTTAGACATTA
Organism: Clostridiales bacterium; assembly: GCA_003510345.1. Classification (GTDB taxonomy): domain Bacteria; phylum Bacillota; class Clostridia; order Christensenellales; family Christensenellaceae; genus UBA5399. Next base: position 3,920 of record DOMW01000037.1, read on the forward strand.
CCTTCCCCTCCCCTGGTGATATGGTCGATCTCTTTATACAGCGGCGCAAGCCTGTCGAACAGCTTGCAATATACTTCCTCGTACAGCGTCTGGTAAACGGCGTGTTCCCGCTCGTCCGGCAAAAACTCGTCCTTGATGTGCACCATG
>DOMW01000037.1:4100-6111 GCA_003510345.1 Clostridiales bacterium
CCCAGCCCGCTCGCTTCGTATGTCTGCGTGCGGTACAGCGGCAGGCCGAACATATTGGCGGTGATCTGGCATATCTCCTTGCTTTGGCTGCCGCCGCCCCCGACATACAGTTTATCTATCCGCAGCTTGCCGCGCTGCTCTATAGTGCGCAGGCCCTCGATCAGGCTGAAATTGACACCCTCGATGATGGCGCGGTATATGTGGATGCGCGTATGCGCGTCGGAAAAGCCAATGGCCGCGCCGCGCGCGTGCGGCATGGAGATGCCGGGTGTGAAATACGGTTGCAGTATCAGCCCGTCGCAGCCGGGCGGCACCTCGCGCAGGCGGTCGTTGAGCAATTGCTCCGGCGGCACGTTCAGCCGTTTTGCGTCGTCCACCTCTTTGGCGCCAAATTCCTTTTTAAACCAGGAGATGAGCCAGTAGCCGCGGTATATTTCTATCTCCGGGTTGTACATGCCCTTTAAGACGGCGGGGTAGGGCGGGATATAGGGCAGCGGCTCCATGTAGCGGGGCGTGGTGATCTCTATGGTGGCGGTCGTCCCAAAGCTCAGCGCCGCTTTGTCCGGCGTGAGGCAGGACAGCCCCAGCGTCTCGCAGCCTTTATCCGGCCCGGTGGCGATAAACGGCAGGCCCGCGCGTATGCCCGTTTGCGCCGCCGATTCGGCTGTGATGCCGCCCACACGCGCGCCCGGTTCCACAAGCGCGCATAGTTTATCGTCGTCCACGTCAAAGATAGGCCTGCGTATGTCGTTTTTTTTCATCCACGCGCGCAGTTTAACGTCAAACGGTATGTGGCCCACGATATTGGCGGCGGAATCGGCCAGCACGCCGCAAAGCCGCGACGTCAGCCACGCGGAGATGAACACGAATTTGCGCGTTTTCTTCCATATGTCCGGCTCGTTTTGCTTGATCCAGTTACATGCGCTGTGCGCGCGCTGTACTTCCGCCATTTCCATCTTGTTCACCAGCCGGAATGCCAGCTTGCTTGCGGCGGGCAGCGGGTTCAGCCCGGTCGCCTCGCGTTTGTCCAGCCACAGTATGACGTTACGCAGCGGCGCGTTGTGTTCATCCAGGCAAACCACCGTATCGCGTATGGTGGTGCAGGTGACGGCGATTATGCGCTCCCACGCGTCCGGCGATTTTTGCTTCAGCGCGCGGCTGGCCCCGCACAGCGCGTCCCAATAAAAATCCGCTGTTTGCTCCGCCCAGCCCGGGTGCGCCGAAAAATACGGCCGTTCAAATTTAGTCTGCGCTTTTGCGGCGACGTTGCCGTTTGGCTCTACCAGCAGCGCGCGTGCGCTTTGCGTGCCCAGATCGAATGTCAGTATCAACGGTGTATCCATTGCGTTACCTCCATCTGTTACGAAGCATCGTCCACATCCCCGGTCGCGATCACGCGGACGCCGCAGTTGCATATGTTTTCCGCAACCGTATCCCCGCAGCGCAGCGGGCGGTCTATCACCACGCGGCCCAGCGCGCGCACCGCTTCCTGTACTTTGTCTTTGGGTATTTCCCCATCCGAACGCACGGGCAGCGCGGGCATATGCGCAAACACCGTCCGCACCGTGGTGGAAAACGAACGCGTCGGGTGCGTCAGTTCGTGGCGGGCGAACGCGTCGCCGCGCTTACATTCGTTGCCCGCAACGGTTATATTCCCATCCTGCGTTGTGACGGTTAGGCGGCAGCCCACCGGGCAGGTGATGCAAAATAACTTTGTCATGTCGCGTCCTCCATTTCCAGCCGCACGACGCCGCCTTCCGCAAGCCCCGCCGCGTCCACCTCTACGCGCTGCATCTCGGGCGGGACAAGCCGCGCGTATTTTTTCTGGAATACGGCGGTTCCGTTTACCCGGACGCATACCTTTGCGTTGCGCCGGTCGTCTTTCGCGCGGAAGAACAGCGTCAGTTTGTCCTGCGTGTGCGCGGTATCCACGCGTTGCGGGAATGCGTAGAGGAAACCCGGCCCGGTCTCCACCGGCGCGAACGCGCGGGATTGCCCGGCGGCGTAGCGC
>DOMW01000183.1 GCA_003510345.1 Clostridiales bacterium
GGGGCGTGCGCGGCCGCCTGCTCAAACGGCAGCATCACAATCGGGGAAAACGGCGTCGTGATCAACAGGGAAACGTGCGGGGCGTGCCTTGCCTGCGCGAACGCGTGCCCTGCCCACGCGCTTTCAGCGGAGGGCACGGTCTACACGACGGACGAGCTGCTTACCACCGTGCTGCGTGATAAACATTACTTCGACACCTCGGGCGGCGGGGTTACGCTTTCGGGCGGCGAACCGCTGGCGCAGCATGAGTTTTTGATGGAGTTCCTTGCTGCGGCAAAACGTGCGAGGCTGCATGTCACGCTTGAAACATGCGGGTATTCCGAACGGTTTGCCGAGGTTCTGCCCTATGTTGACCTGCTTTATTTTGATGTGAAGCACCCGGACAGCGCGGCGCACAGGGAGAAAACGGGTGCGGGAAACGAGTTGATCCTCGCGAACCTTGCCTGCGCGGTGCGCGCGGGCGTGCCGACGGTGGCGCGCATTCCCGTCATTCCCGGCTTCAATGACGGGAAAGGCCTTTGGCCCGCGTACACGGCGCTGCTCAAAGAAGCGGGGGTATCCGCCGCGCATCTCCTGCCTTTCCACCAACTGGGGCAGGAAAAATATCGCGGCCACGGGCTTGCGTATGCCTATGACGGCGTGCCCCCGCTGCAAAAGGAAGCGCTTGATAAAATGAAAGAGTATTTTGAAAACGCGGGTATCGCCGCGCAGATAGGAGGCTAGGCAACGGTGGACGCTGTTGCAAAACAGGTGCTATGGCAAACGAACGGGTATCGATAAAAAAACTTTCGGAGATCACCGGTTATTCGGTCGCGACGATCTCGCGGGTCATAAACAAAAAGGGGAAATATTCCCCGGAGACGGAAAAGACGGTTTTACAGGCGATCAAGGAATACCGGTATGTGCCCAATATGATCGCAAAGGGCCTGCGGACAAACCAGCTCCCGACGATCGGCATCATTGTGCCGGATATCACGAACGAATATTTTTCCACCATTACACTGGCGGCGCAGATGGCGTTTTTTAAAAACAACTATTCCGCTTTTATCTGCAATACGAACGAAAACAGGGAGCTTGAGGAACGGCACATACAAATGCTGCGTTCACAGAACATCAGTGGCATTATCTTTGTGTGCTGTGAGCAGTTCTACCGCGGGAATATGGATTCCGACATCCCCACCGTGTATGTGGACCGCACGCCCACGATCGTGGATAAAAGCTTTGACCCGATCCTGGTGCAGTCCAACAACTACGAAGGCGGCCGCCTCGCCATACGCGAACTGGTGGATAGCGGGTGCCGCCGCATCGTTTGTATTATGGATACGCGCGATATATCCTCAAAGGTCAACCGTATGGAGGGCGTGGTTGCGGAGCTTCGGCAAAGCGGCATGGAGCCGCGCATCTATTACGCGCAAAGCATGACCTACAAGGGGGTTTATACGGTGGTGGACGACCTGCTCGACAGGGAAGGGCTGAACTTTGACGGTATATTCTGCTACACCGATATCGGCGCGATGAGCGCGATTAAGGCGCTGACCCAGCGTGGCATAAGCGTGCCGCGTGCCGTGAAGGTGATGGGGTTTGACGGCATCTCCCATGCGGAGTACAACACGCCGTCCATTTCCACGGTGTACCAGCCGATGGAGCGGATGGGCGAGCTTGCGGCGCAACTCGTATTAAAGATATTGCACGGCGAAAAGCTGGAGCAGCGGAAGTATATACTGCCGGTGGAGCTGATCAAAAGAAGCACCACAAAACAGGAAAACATTGGTTGACAAATAAAAAGGCAGGTAGTATAATGACGCCATACAAGAAAGTAAACGATTACCCAAAGTTGACAATATAATTCGACCGGCGGTCGGAACGCGGCGTACGGAAATTCGTCCAAATAGTGAGTTGCGAAGCGGCATTGTGGTTTTTTATACCTCGCGGGGTCAGTGTGTTTTGCAGACAGGGTAATCGATTACTTAGCACATTACACAGTACATACAAAGGGGTGACAGTTCGGTTGGAGAGACACGGATTGATAGGGATCGGATGCGACCATACGTCGCTTGCGCTAAAGGAAGAAATGATAGCGTATCTGCATGAGCTTGGGTTTGAAACAAAAGATTTTGGCGCGATGAACGCGGCGCGCACCCACTACCCCATCTATGGGCAAAAGGTGGCGCGGGCCGTCGCTTCCGGCGAATGCGAAAAGGGGATCGTCATCTGCGGGACGGGCATCGGCATCGGCATGGCGGCGAACAAAACGAACGGGATACGCTGCGCCATTTGCAGCGAGCCATATTCCGCCATGATGAGCCGCGCGCACAACAATGCGAATATGCTGGCGTTCGGCGCGCGTGTGGTGGGCGGCGAGGTCGCGAAGCTGATCGTTAAGACGTTCCTGGAAACGGAATACGAAGGCGGCAGGCACCAGCAAAGGGTGGATATGCTGCGCGATATCGAGCAGGGGATTGATATTTCCGAAACGTAAAGACAACAAGTTTCCCTTAAAATAAGGGAGTACACAACATATTCTATTAGGAGGAAGAAGATGAAAAAATCAAAGATTTTGGTAGTAATGGCGCTCGTCGTCGTGATGATGGCAAGTGTGCTGGCAGGGTGCTCCACACCCGCCGCGGAAACGCCCGCTTCGGAAGCACCCGCGAGTGAAGCGCCCGCAAGTGAGGCGCCTGC
>DOMW01000105.1:0-865 GCA_003510345.1 Clostridiales bacterium
TTGAACGATCCCGACAATACGCCGGAGAATGAGCTTTTGACAAAGGTCGTATTCCTAGTGAGATGAGGAAAAAACCGCATTCTAAGTAAGCACTGATTAAAGCGGGTTCGTGGATTTCCGAGCGGTTTTGTTCGTGGCAATGTCGGCAGGTTCCGTTCCTGGCAGCGCTAAGAGCGGGTTCTGGCGGCGCTGACACGGACGAAAAGAGCCGGAAAGATGCGTGGTCTGAATTGATCAGCGGTTACCCAGATAAAAGTACAGGGTTTTTGCATCATCTATGAAATGAGGAGACATACACAATGGAGTATGCGCTGAAAATGGAAAAAGTGAACAAGAGCTTCAGCGGCGTGCCCGTGCTCATCAACGTCGATTTCGAGGTTGAGACGGGAACGATACACGCGCTCTTGGGGGAAAATGGGGCCGGAAAAACAACGCTGATGAATATTCTGGGCGGCGTCATTCCCATAGACACCGGCCGTATTGAACTGTTTGGAAAAGAAACGCATATCACAAGCCCGGCTGCCGCGCAGCACGAGGGCATCGCGTTTGTACATCAGGAGCTGAATGTGGTAAATGACCTGATGGTATATGAAAATCTTTTTTTGGGGCAGGAAATCCGCAAAAAGATGAACGCGCTGGACAAAAAATCCATGATCCGGAAAACACGAGAGGTCTTTGAGCGGATGCAGGTGGATATTGACCCTTCCGCGATGGTGCGTGATTTACAGGCGTCCTATAAACAAATCGTTGAGATTGCCCGGGCGATTCTAATGAATTCCCGGTTGATCATAATGGATGAACCCACCACATCGCTGACGCAGCCCGAGGTGGAGAGTGTGTTCCAGATCATGAAAACGCTGACGAG
>DOMW01000105.1:932-5659 GCA_003510345.1 Clostridiales bacterium
CATACAAAACGACGCGGGCGAAAACGTGAGCCAGGCGGACATCGCGCGTATGATGGTGGGCAAAAATGTGCTGGATGTGGAGGTCTACCGGGAACATGCCGTGGGCGATGTGGTGCTGGAAGTACAGCATATGAGCGTGGATACGCGCGTAAAGGATGTGTCGTTTCAACTGCACGCCGGGGAGATATTGGGTATTACGGGCCTTTTGGGCGACGGCAAGGACGAAGTGGTGCGCGCGCTGTTTGGCGACCTGCCGCTTGCGGGTGGCAAGATTTTTAAGGACGGCAAGGAGATTAAATATCGCCACCCGGCGCAGGCGAAGAAGCAGGGGATTGGCCTGCTGCCATCCAACCGCAAGGAAAACGCGATCATCCGCGATTTATCCGTGGTGGAAAACATGACGATTGTGACGCTGGACGAGTATACAACAGGCCCGACGCTGCAAAGGAAAAAAGAGATGGAAGTGGCGCAGGCATATAAGCAAAAGCTGAATATCAAGGTAGCGGATATGGCGAACCTGATTGTGAGCCTTTCGGGCGGCAACCAGCAAAAGGTGGTGCTGGCAAAATGGCTGACGGCGCACCCGGATATCATGATACTGTCCAACCCCACGCAGGGCGTGGATGTGGGTGCGAAAAATGAAATATACAGCATCATTATGGACCTAGCGAAAGAGGGCATGGGCATCATTGTGACCTCGGGCGAGGCGCAGGAAGTGCTTAAGATATGTGACCGTGTTTTGGTGATGTATCATGGCGAGCTCAAGGGTGAGCTGTCGCGTGCAGAAATCTCGGAAGAAGCCGTGATGATTCTTTCGACCGGCGGCGTATTAGACTGAAATTGATTAGGAGGCCTGGTAATGGAAAAAGTAAAGAAATCCACAAGCGGCGGGTGGTGGCAGAGGTTTAGCCGCGAGTACAGCATCGTGTTGATTACGATAGGCGTTATTATCGCGGCGGTCATCGCGGTAACCATCAAGTTTGGAGACCCCACAAAGTTTTGGGATGGCCAGAACTTCATCAACATACTGCGCGCTAATACAGTAACCGGCATTATTGCTTTCGGTATGGCGTTTGTGATCGTATCAGGCAATATCGATTTGTCGGTAGGCTCGCAGCTTGTATTTGTAGGGCTGTTGATGTTCAACGTACTGAATGCGACGGGCAGCATACCACTTGCCATTTTGGTGGCGGTGCTGTTTAGCTCCGCGCTGTCCATAGGCGCGGGCTTTATTGTGACGAAAGGGCGCGTGCCGTCGTTTATATTGACGCTGGGCCTGCAATACGTCTACCGATCGTTGTCCATATTCGCGATGAGTTCGGGCGGCGTCACGGGCGACGTCGCGGAGTTTAAGCTAATCTCCAATACGGAGTTGGGCGGCGTGTTCCCGCTGCCGATCATCTATTTCTTCATCGTGTTTGCCGTATACTTCTATATTTCAAAGTATACTGTGCTGGGCAGGCGCATCTACGCCGTAGGTTCAAACGAGCAGGCGACCAAGCTTTCGGGGATCAACACAAACTGGGTGAAGATGATGGCGTTTGCGCTGCTGGGCATTGCCGTGGCGATTGCCGCGGTGGTGGAAGGCTCGCGCATGAACTCTATGAACTCGTCTTCATCGGGCGACGGCTATGACCTGAGCTGCATCGCGATGGCCGTGGTGGGCGGTATTGCTATGGAGGGCGGCAAGGGCAGTATGATCGGCACGCTGTTCGGCATCGTCATCATGGGCATTATCTCCAACATACTGACCATTATGCAGATGGACGTTTACTTGGTGAACGCCGTGAAAGGCGCGATCATCATCGCCGCCGTGCTGTTGCAGCATAAGAGCAAGAATAACTAAGCGGCGCGGGCGGAAACAGGCCGGTATGCGGATAGAATAACGAGGAGGGTTTAAGATGAAGATAGGAATTGACAGTTACTGCTTCCACCGTTTTTTCGGTGAGGTGTATCCGGACCAGGACGCGCCCGGCCGGAAAATGACGCTGACTGATTTTTTGGATATAGCAAAGGGTATGGGCGTGGATGGCGTTTCACTGGAGACTTGTTTTTTTGAAAGCCTGGAGGAACCGTACCTAAAAGAAGTGAACGCGCAACTGGATGAATACGGTTTTGACCGCGTGTTTGCGTGGGGGCACCCGGACGGCCTGAAGGGCGGGAAAAATCCGGAAGAGTTCGCGTCGATGAAGCGGCTGATCCCCTTCGCGAAAACCATTGGCGCGGATGTGATGCGCGTGACGGGCAGCAGCCTGCTGTTCCGCCACGAAAACCATCAGGAGCAGATAGACCGGCTGGTGGGGCAGTTTAAGGAAGCGGTGAAGATCGCGGAGGATTCCGGCGTTTGCCTGGCCATGGAAAACCACATAGATTTTACGGCGGATGAGATGTTGCAGCTCATCGAGCGCGTGGATTCAAAAAGCTTTGGCGTGAATTTCGACACGGGGAACTTTGTGCGCCTGCTGGACGACCCTGTGGAAGGCATGAAGAAACTGGCGAAATACACGATGGCGGTGCATCTGAAAGACATGCAGGTGAACCCGCAGGAGGCGAAGATCACGGATTGGTTCTTCTTCTCTGGCGTGCCGGTGGGGCAGGGCTTTATAGACAATCAGGCGCTGGTCAACATTCTGGATAAAGCCGATTTCAAGGGGTTTTTGGCAGTGGAGATCGACCACCCGCACGTCAGTTGGCGCGGGCGCGAGCTGGAGGCGGTTTCCCAGAGCGTGCAGGGCATGAAAAAAATTGTCGCCAATATTCTGTAACGGGGGATGTACGTGATGAAAAAGAAAATAAACATAGCCGTACTGGGCACGGGGTTTATGGGCAAGGCCCACTCAAACGGCTGGATGAAGGTGGCGAAGTTCTTTGACGTGCCGTTTGAGCCGGTGCTTAAGGTGGCGTTTGGCACGGAACGGGACGATACGGAGGAATTTGCCCAAAAGTGGGGCTTTTCGGAGACAGCCTACGACTGGGCGCAGGTGATGGAGCGCGACGATATCGATATTGTGGATATTGTGGCTCCCACAAAGGTACACAAGGACATGGTGGTCAAGGCGGCGCGCTGCGGCAAAGCGGTGTTTTGCGAAAAACCCGCCGCGCTTTCCTACGCCGAGGCTGTGGAAATGGCGGCTGCCGTGAAGCAGGCGGGCGTGCTCAGCTACCTGAACCATAATTACCGCCGTGTGCCCGCCGTGGCGTTCGCGAAAAAAATGATTGAGGAAGGGCGGCTGGGTACGCTGTACGAATGGCGCGGCGCGTATTTGCAGGATTGGATCATGGACCCGGAATTCCCGCTTACCTGGCATTTCAAGCGCGACCTCGCGCGGGGCGGCCCGCTGTGGGATCTCAGCTCGCACTCTGTAGACCTCGCGCGCTACCTGATCGGCGAAGTAAAGAGCGTGATGGCGATACAAAAGACGTTCATAGAGGAGCGCCCGCTGCCCGGAAAGGGCGCGGCCACCTTTACGGCGGGTAAAGGCGCTACGGGTGAAACGGGCAAGGTGGAGGTGGACGACGCCAGCTTCATGATTACCGAGTTTGAAAACGGCGTGCTGGGTTCTTTCGACACATCCCGCTTTGCGGGCGGGCGCAAGAACTATAACTACTTTGAGATTTATGGCAGCAAGGGGAGCCTTGCGTGGAATTTTGAGCGGATGAACGAGCTGCAGTATCTGAATATGGAGGACCCGGCGGACGAGCAGGGCTTCCGCAATATCATGGTGACCAACTCCACGCACCCCTATGCCGGCGCGTGGTGGGCGCCCGGTCATGTCGTGGGCTACGAACACGCGTTTGTGCACGCGATGGCGGATTTCCTGCATGCGTATGAAACAGGCGGAACGATCGACCCCAACATGGAGGACGGCGTAAAAATCATACAGGTGCTGGAAGCCGCGTTGAAATCGAGCGACGAGGAACGCAAGGTACGGGTCGCGGAGATAAAGTAAAGCGAATTGACTGATAGCCGGGAGGGCGGACGATGCAACCGAAAATAAGGCACATAGTCTCATTTTGTTTAAAACATGAAAAAGGCAGCCCACAGGCAGCGAAGTTCATTGCCGATTCCAAAGCGATATTGGGCGGGATTCCGAATGTGGCGGTGTTTGACCAGTGCGAGCAGGTAAGCCCCAAGAATGATTTTGATTACGTGTTCGTGTTCGATTTCATGAGCGAGGCGGACTACGCGGCGTACAACGCTCACCCTGCCCATGTGCAATATGTGCGGGAACGGTGGGATACGGAGGTCGCCCGCTTTCAGGAGACAGATTTGAAGGAATTGTGAGCTTATACCATTTCCAATTAAAAACGCCTGCGTTTTTAATTTTGCTCAAACCTACTTGCCCAACGTTAAGTTAATTTGCTCTAACTATTATCAACAAAAAACACCTTCCGCAGCGCAATGGCGGAAGGTGTTTTTTGCGCGTAGCCCTATTCGTGCGCGGTTTTATATTAACTTGGGTGGCGGTCGGTGGTTTAGATGTGCTGCACGCCTTTGCGCCGGGCGTCTCTCCACTTCCTCTATTTTTCCCGTTCGGCGCGTGGGCGGGCGGTGAAGAATGGATTAGAAAAAACATGTCTTTCTAATTTGTGAATTGGTTCTATCATGAGGGAATGTTTTTTCTCATAGCGGAGTGCCTTGCCTGCTTTATCCATGACGGAGCGCCTGATGAACCGCCCGCGCGCGTGGCGAGCGATCCACCAACACCTTTCCCGCGCGCAGCGCG
>DOMW01000298.1 GCA_003510345.1 Clostridiales bacterium
GGCGATATGGACGCGGCGGAGATCGAAGCGATACTGGCCGGGGAGTCGCCCGAAACAGAACCAGAAATACTTGCCGAGACAGTGGTAGATAATGAGACGGAACAACTCGCGGCGGAGCTGGAGGCAATGCTTTCCGGCGAGAGCGCGCAGGACGAGCCAGCCGAAGAAAGCGCGGCTGCCCCATCCGCTGATTTTGATGCGGTGCCCGAGCAGGCCGTTTTAGTCGTTTTATGTGAAGCGTGCGGTACGGAGAATACGGCGGAAGATCTTTTTTGCAAAGCATGCGGCAACCCGATGGGCAGCGAGGCGGGGGCACAGCCGGAACCGGATATTGCCACCGGAACCAATGTGGTAGTTTGCGAGCAGTGTGGTACAAACAACAGACAAGGGGATCTGTTTTGCGAGGAATGCGGGAGCCAGCTCCCGAGTGTCGGCTGAACAAAACGGATCAAGACAGCGGCAGTGGCCGCCTTTGCGTAACCGCGCAAAAGGTATGGCCCGGAGGTGAGAGAAGCTCATTATGGCAAAGTATTGCACAAGATGCGGCAGAAAACTGGAAGACGATATGATGTTCTGTACCGGGTGCGGCAGGAACCTGCGTCCGGCGCAGGAATCTCCGGTGGAGGAAGAACAAAAGAAACCGGGGTTTTTGGGCGCGCTGAATGGGTTGTTTGGCAGGCTGAAAGGGTTGTTTGCCCGTACCGGGCGGCGAAGAAAAGGGAAAGACGCGGCATACGAGGTGCCCGCGGAAGAATTATCCCTAGTAGAAGAAACTATAATAGCGGCGCCTGCGGAGGAATTACCCGCCGTGGAAACATCGGCAGAAACGGTGCCGGTGGAGGAATTGCCCGGCGCGGAGCCACCGGAAGAAGCAGTGCCTGTGGAAGAATTGCCCGGCGCGGAGCCACCGGAAGAAGCGGTGCCGGTAGAGGAATTGCCCGGCGCGGAAACGCCGGTAAAAGCGGCGCCTGCGGAAACGGGCGCGGGCGGTGAACCCGAAAAGGCGGCGGAAGAGGACGCAGCGCCGGAACAGGAACCGGAACCGAAAAAAGGAAAGAAAGCAAAGAAGGGCAAAAGCGCCGGCGAGGCAAAGGAAAAGAAGGCAAAGAGGAGCAAGAATGCCAAGCCGGTAGAGGTGACCCCGCAAAAAGGCGGCAAAAAGAAACTATTGATCATTGTGGTGGCGCTTGTCGCGGCGGCGGCCGTGGTGTTTGTGCTGTATTTGAGGGCCGAGAGGAGCGCCGCCGCCGAAGAAGCGGAACAGGCCGCACAGGAAACACAGGCGGCGCAGGAAGAACCGGCGGAACAGGAAACAGCGCTGCCAGAGGAACCGGCGGGGCAGGAAACAGCGCTGCCGGAGGAACCGGCGGAAGAACAACCAGAAGAACCGCAGGCGGCCGATTTGCCCACGTTTGAGATAAACGGACTACTGGGGCTGCAAAAGGACGCCTTGAACCAGGAACTTGGCGAAGCGCATGGGCAGCTCATGACGAGCGATATGTGTGTGGAATGGCACGAGGATTACAACATGGCCGTGCATTATTTAAACGACGCGGCGGGGGCGTTCCTGCTGATGAATATTGAAGGCACGAAAATGGATGCCGCTATTTTGGGCGTGCGGCCGGGCAGCATGGTGGACGAAGCGGACGCCGCGCTTTTGGGCGGCGGCGGGGCGTTTATTACCGAAACGAGCGTGGCGGATAACGGCAGATGGACGCGGATCTACAAAATGCAAACGCCGGACGGGCAAGAGTCGAATGTGTTCCTGCATCTGGAGGGGGATACCGTGTTTGCTGTCGTTGTGGCTGTCGCAGATGCGTATTCCGGCACGGATATTGGGCAGAAATTTTATGACGCGGAGTATTTTGTCTGGCTCGGGAGCAGGAGCGAGGAAGTCAGCGCCATAGTGGAATAATGGGTTTTCCGTTGGCACGCTGCGCGGGAGTAACTAATGCGCATCGATTTCTCTGTTTTAATCACCACGCATACCATTTGATGCGCCCTTGCCCCGCCGGGCGTCTCTCCATTTCCTCTATTTTTCCCCGTTCGGCGCGTGGGTGGGCGGTGAAGAACGGATTAGAAAAAATGCGCCTTTCTGCTTGTGGATTTACTCTATCATAGTGCAGCATTTTTTCTCATAGCGGAGTGCCCTCCCTGCCTTATCCATGACGGAGCGCCTGATGAACCGCCCGCGCACGTGACGGACGGCCCATCACCACCTTTCCCGCGCTGTGCGCGGGAAAGGATGAACCCTTTAACATAAGAAGTCTGTATCGCCCGGCGAAGCAACACCCACGCCGCCGATGTCGTGCCTTTATGGACAGGCTGGCCGCAAGCAAAACGGCAAGCCTCAGGGCTTGCCGCAAGAGAAAGAATATATAATCAGCTAAGCGCTGTTATCTGTTACTGGAACGGGAACCGGTAGTGTGATTGCCGGTTTTCTTTGTTTTCTTTTGCTTTTTTTCCATAGCTTCGTCTATGTATGCGCCGCCTACGAGTATGCAAAGCGCAACGACCGCGAAGAGTATAAATAATGGCATTACAGTTCCCTCATGTCTGGTCTTTGGTGGTAATCCTATTTATAAACGGCGGAAATATACTGAAACATCTAAAATTGTAAATATATGTATCTCAAAAGGTTTCCCGGCAGTGATTTTGTAGTATCAATAATTAATAAAATAGTAAGGATTGCTAAATAAATAAATGACTTTTGCCGTATAAAATAGACGTAAAGAAAGGAGATGGGCAAATGGAAATAGTCGCGGAGGTTTGCAAATGGATCGTGATCGTGCTTACGGCATACACTGCGCCTCTCATGATATGGACGCTCATCACCGTTGTGTGGGGGCTGAAAAAACCGGGCGACCTTGTGCGGCGGGAGCAAAAGCTACACCGCTTTGCCATAATCGTGTGCGCGCGAAATGAGGAAAACGTAATAGGGAATTTACTGTGCAGCATAAAAAAACAGGATTACAAGGGAAACTTCCGGGTGTTTGTGGTAGCGGATAATTGCACGGACGACACGGCGGGCGTGGCGGAACAAAACGGTGCGGTGGTATTCCGGCGGTATGACCTGTGCAAAAAAGGAAAGGGTTACGCGCTTTCGTATGGCATGGAACGTATTTTGAAAACCTATGCGGACGAATATGACGCGGTATGTGTGTTTGACGCGGATAACCTCGCGGCGAGCGATTTTTTGACGGAAATGAACAACGCGCTTCTTTCCGGCGGGGATGTGGCGCTCGGGTACCGCGATACAAAGAATATCCACGATTCCTGGGTGAGCGAGGTATATTCGCTTTATTGGCTGATGCTGATGCGGTTTTATCACCACCCGCGGCATAAGATGAAGCTTTCCAGCATGGTGGGCGGCACAGGCTTTGCGTTTAAGCTTTCCGCGTTAGGCGAAGAAGGCTGGAGCACGAAATCGATCACCGAGGATGTGGAGTTTTCCATCCAGCAGATACTGAAAGGCAATTACATCATTCCCGCAAGGAAAGCGGTATTTTTCGACGAACAGCCGGCGGATTTCAAAACGTCGGTACGCCAGCGCCTGCGCTGGATGACGGGCGGCATGCAATGTATCCCACTTTATGGCAAGCAAGTGATAAAAGCGGTCTTCGGCGGAAACAAAAAAGCGCTCGACATACTGTGGTATCTGCTGTTTATTCCCGCAACGGGGCTGACGCTGCCCCTGAACGCCGCAGTCTATGGCATGACGCTTGCGACGCCCGCGCTTATGCCCTATGCGCCGCTGGTACTATACGGAAGCATCGTCGGGGGCTATGTGATCGCGATGATTGTAGCATACCTGACGCTCAAGCTGGAGGGGCGCGACATAAAAACGATGCGGCGGGCCATACTCCTGTATCCCATCTTTATGTTTACGATGATGTGTGTGGCCATCTGCGCGATGGTACGGCCAAGTGCCGAGTGGGCGCCCATACGCCACGAAAGCAGTGTGGCGATCGAAGAACTGGAAAAACGGTAACGGAGGAAAACAAGCATGTACGAAGACGTATTGCTGCTTATTATCATCATAGGAAGTATTTGTACAGTCATAGCGGCGGTACGGTATGCGCGCATACTGATGGTGGACGCGCCGAACGTGGCGTGGCTGACGCAATATGACTATGCGCACCGGGGACTGCACGGCGGCGATGGCGTGCCGGAGAACTCCCTTGCGGCGTTTCAAAGAGCCGTGCGGGAAGGCTGCGCGATCGAGATGGATATACGCCTTACCCGGGATGGGCATCTAGTGGTGTTTCACGACGGCAATCTTTTGCGTATGACGGGCCTATTTGAAAAGGTGCGGCGCTTGGGCCTTGCCGGGTTGAAAGAGCTACAGCTCGAGGGAACGGACGAACGCATTCCCACGCTTCGCGAAGCGCTTTTGTTGGTAGATGGCAGCGTTCCCATTTTGTTTGAGCTTAAAAGCGCCGGGATAACCGGCAGGCTGGAACGCAAGTTCTACAATGAAATAAAGCAATATAACGGGCGGTTTGCCGTGCAGTCGTTTTCACCGTGGTCACTTAGGTGGTTTCGGCGGAACGCGCCGCACATTCCGCGCGGGCAGCTCGCGTTCGATATCCGGTTTTGCGGCGCGAGTATGTGCGCGTGGAAGATGCATTTTTTGCGGTTACTGTTGCAATGGCAGCAGCACATAGAGCTGAACTATTTGTGCAGGCCGCATTTTATAAGCTACGAATACCATGGTGTGGATAAGAAAATACTGCGCAAACTCAGGCAGCGGGGCGCGCCCGTGCTGGCGTGGACCGTGCGCGACAGAGAACGGATTGCGGAAATAAGGCGGCATGCAGACGCGGTAATTTTTGAAGAATGTTGAACGGTTATCCGCCGATAAATAAGGGGTGTACAAGAATGAAGAAAAGTATAGTAATAGGCATCATCGTTATGATCGCTGTTGCAATAAGTATTTACCTGCAAACAGCTCCTGAAGAATTAGGCAATATGGGCGATAGCTATGCGGAACAAACGACCACAACCTCTGCTATTTCATTTCCGGGAGAAGCAGGCGACAAAATTAAATTTTCGTTTCGCTCTACTGTGAAAAGTGGAGATTTAGATATGATTCTATGCGATTCAGCAGGCAACGAAGTGTATAAACTGGATAAGGCGAAAGCACTGGAAACCTTTTTCAGTTTGTCCAATTCGGATACGTATACTTTAGCGGCGGAGTGCAAAGACTTCATTGGGGAATTTACTATTAAAGTTTATAAAATTAAATGAAGCGGAGAGGGGCCATAAATTGAAAAAATCTTTACCGATTATGCTGATTTTGCTGGCAGTAGCAGTCGTATGCGCGGCCTGTATGCAGGGAAACGGAACCGTGCTGTCATTTTCTTACAGTGAAAGCAGCCCGGGGTATAAAACATTTCAAAAAGAAATCTATGTCGGAAAAGGGATGAGTGGCGTTTCTCTGGACGGTACGCTGTCTCTTTCGGGCGGCGAAGCGGCGGTTCGGGTCGTCGACCCGCAAACGGATGACATTTTGTGGGAAGATACGTTTACAGAGGGCGGCGCTTTTACGCTCGCGATTGACGGCTTAAAACCCGATTATTGGTATGAACTTGTTGTGAACATAACACACGCGGCGGGCTTTCACCTAACGCTTACCACAGCGGACAGCCTTGTGCCTAAAACACCTGCCCCGCACCGGCCGGAACGAGGGTGACGGGACGCACAGCCTGAATGGGCCAGCGGTTTCCTAACGCTAACTCAGAAAGTATTATCCACCAGCCATCTTGGATAAACCCGCCTTGCGTTTGGCCGCATTTGATTCATCAATATCCTCCATAAATAAACCGCAAGCCGTTTCCAAATAGCACGAAATTCTCTCCAAACCCGTTTCTGGCCACATCCCGCGCTACGAATGCCAGTTCCGCCACAGCGATCACAAGACACACGATGATGATGGCGTTTTTTCCGTTCGTTTTCCACGGATGCCGTAAGTAATAAATACACAACGCCACCACCATACCCAGCATCGGCCACGTAACCCCATACGAGAAGGTCACCCACGCCAGCGTCATGATACATACCGGCTTGCTGCACTCGATCAGCGGCTTTTTCATAAACATTCCCACCGCAAGACCAACCAGCGCCATCCCTCCCGGAATCATCATACTGCACAGAAAAATTATCAAGCCATCCATCGGGCCGTTGTCCGGCACATATAACCCGAGAAGCTTAGCATAAGTAACGCCGAGTGATTCGACGATCCACGAAACGTAAAAGATAACAATACCCGCGAGCAGGACAACCCAACTCCGCCACCTCGGATAAACCCGCCTTAGGTTTGGGTGCATTTGATTCATTGACTTCCTCCCCCATCTTGCGGGCTATCCCCGCACATGATATACCCAGTCCACAGCCCACTGGCCGTCGCTTGTTCGCCGGGGCTTGCCGTAAATGATATCTGAACCGGCGGACTCCGCCAGCGCCCGGATCAGCGCCTCACTCGGGTTCTTGATCGTCCCCTCAATTCTCGCGGGTTCCCGAATCGTTCCATCCGGCGTGACCACATACGCCCAATCGGAAGTTTTGTCGTGATACATTTCAGCTGAGTCAAAATACAGCATCTGCTGGTTGTTTTGATCATAAATCCGTATCTGCTGCTCAAAAAGATCTCTGGCCTCCACATCGGAAAACAAACTTGCCGGTAAAGCAGCAACCCCATAGTACTGATCGTTGATCAGTAAGCTGCTTTCCCCGCCGCGGTATGTGGGCAAAGCATACCCATACTTCTCTTCAAACGTATCCTCGATCCATTCCCTAAATTGAACGGGAATCCCCGGGTAGTCCCCGACCCACACGCGATGCGTAAGCCTTACATATATCGTTTTCCCATTGGGCAATTTCACAGGGATCGTCACTTCCGTTTTTGGCGCTTCCAAATCAAAGTGCAATAAATATGCCGACAGCCAGTCATACCAATCCAGATACCCAAACCCCTTTTGCCAGTTCGCCCACTTGGAGGCGTATATCATATTTCGCAGCGGGTCGTATTTCATGCCCGCCAACGCACCGATTCCAAGTTCACCAAAAATCCCTCCTCGGGGGGAAGCCCAGGGGTTGTTGTGGTCCCTGCTGTCTTCCTTCTTTATTCCATTATACCCCGCATTCATCCTGCGCCACAACCCCTCATCCGCATATCGGATACTTCCGCCGCAATTAGGATGAAACGGCGGGGCCGTCACGCCGGGTTGGTACTCGCTCATCCGAAAAACCCGGCCGTCCATTTCCCTGCACAGCGCGCATGAGTTCTCCCCCAGCTTTTCTACAATCTGATAATACTCCGCCCCAACGATCATAAGCTCGCTCCAAATCCTGTTATTTACCGCGCACATATCTTCCCTGCCGCCTTGCTTTGCAATAGCCATATTTTTTATCCGCCTTTCATTTTTGGGCATAAAAAGAAGACGCACAACCGCGCCTTCTTCCTTATACTATTCACCAATAAAAACACCCCGTGTTTTTATTCCGCGCAACGCGCGGGGTTCATAGTGCTTTTGGGCATTATGAACCGGTGCGGTCGTTCAATACTTTCACTGCAAAAATGGCTCGCCATTTTTGTGCCGCATATTTTGCGGCAATAGAAAAACCGTTTTTAGGGTTTTCTATCAGTGATTAGTATTACAATACCATGCTATTACATTTTACTGGCAATTACCGCCATAAAAGCGCCGGTAAACCGCTATATGCCGGAATTATTTCGCCCCGTCCATATACTTGATCAGCTCAAGGCACTTTGTGGAATAACCCCATTCGTTGTCGTACCACGCGACCAGCTTCACAAAATTATTGTTTAAGGCAATGCCCGCGTCCGCATCGAATACGGATGTCCTCGGTTCGCCGATGAAGTCGGAAGAAACGACTTTATCCTCCGTGTAGCCCAATATACCTTTTAATTCGGGAGATTCGGAAGCCTTTTTCACGCAAGCCTTGATCTCGTCATACGTCGCGCCTTTTTCCAGGCGGCAGGTGAGGTCTACCACGGAAACATCGGCTGTGGGCACACGCATAGACATACCCGTAAGCTTACCGTTCAGCGAAGGGATGACCTTGCCGACCGCTTTCGCCGCGCCGGTAGAACTGGGGATTATGTTAAACGCCGCGCCCCTGCCGCCGCGCCAGTCTTTCTTGCTGGGGCCGTCCACCGTCTTCTGCGTGGCGGTGGTTGCGTGCACTGTCGTCATAAGGCCTTCCACAATACCGAAATTATCATGGATGACTTTCGCCAGCGGCGCAAGGCAGTTCGTGGTGCACGAAGCGTTGGAAACGATATTCATATCATTTTTATATTCTTTGTTGTTCACGCCCATAACAAACATCGGGGCGTCCGCCGAAGGCGCGGAGATCACAACTTTTTTCGCGCCCGCGTTAATATGCGCCTGCGCTTTTTCAAGCGTGGTAAACACGCCGGTCGATTCCAGCACGTAGTCCGCGCCGATCTGCCCCCACGGGATATCTTTCGGGTCCATTTTGTCGTATACTTTGATCTCGTTGCCGTTCACCGTGATGGAAGAATCGGTGTGCGATACCTCACCATCAAACCTGCCGTGCACCGTGTCATACTTCAGCATGTATTCCATGTACGCGGGGTCGATAAAAGGGTCGTTTATCCCCACTACTTTGATTTCCGGCATTTTTGTGGAAGCGCGGAACACCAGCCTGCCTATCCTGCCAAATCCATTGATACCTACCTGAATTGCCATATTGATACACTCCTTTGTATAATAATTTTCAAAACCACACATGTTTTATTATATTTTATAGCGGCGGTATTTGCAATAAGATTGTGCATTTTTTAACTTTCAATCCTATGCAGCCGGGCGGATTGTGGATAATTTTTTCAATTTTTTTACATATTGGTAATCACTCCACAATACAGTCATGGTAAAATAAAAACAAAGGGCGCGGAAAACAACACAAAAACGGTACTATGCCATACTTCGGTTCCCTAACATGTCAGGAGGAAAATTGTATGGCTACATTTATCATGCGTGCGGGCATAACAAAGGCGGCCGCCCTCACGCTGATTGCGGTCTCAGCAGCCTGTTTTCTGCCCGGCTGCCAGCCAACCCCGGAGGCCGAGGCTGTGATAAACAAAAACAACGCGCCTGCAATGGGTGCGGAAACAGTGATCGAAAGCGGGGCGGAACCCACCATCGAAAGCATAGCCGCGCCTGTTTCGGAGTCGGCGCCAACAACCAATCCTGTTTCGGAGGCGGAGCCGGAAAGTGACTGGGTATTTGAAAAAGAATACGATTCCGGTTCGGTGCTGGAAGTGGCCGCCGTGGTGCTGAACGGGGACGCGGGCGGAATCCCCGTCGTGTCGATCGAAGAAGACCCGTTCAGCGAGGAGCGATGCAGGGAAATTACGAATCTCCTTTGTCCGGGGTATAAAGTGTGCGATTATGCCGTCACCAAATCGTCTTACGAACGAGATATACTACTTATAGAAGAATTGCTTTTTGGATTGCAAACAGGAAGTCTTGCGCCCCAAGACGTTCCGGCCTTTGAGATACCGGAGGGTATTTCAATAGAGGATACCATCGGGCTATCGCCGGAGGAAGAGCTAAACTTAGTTCTGGAAAGCAAAAAGCGGAAATATGCGGAAGCGCCGAACGCGTCCGATTTAGAGGAGACGGATTTTCAATTCAAGAATCTGGACGATTCCGATCAACTGAACCTGCTTGCGTCGGAAGGGGATGCGGCTGTCAGTGTAGATTTTGTGAACTGGAAGCAGTCATACAACGGCTCAAGCTTTTACATGGACGTAACAGATTATGAGCCGAAGTATGGTTCGGTAACGGATGAATATGTGCTGCCCGGCAGCTTTGAAAACGACGAGGCGTTCAAACAGGAAACAGCCATGCTTGCGCAAATTTTGAGCGGTAGGGGCGCGGATTACCTCACGCTGCAATCGGTCAGTAAAAGCGCGGACGGCTTCACCTATTACTACACGCGCAGCGTAAACGGCTTGCCCGAAACATACACCGCAAACTCACTGGGAACGAGCGTGACCAACGTGGATAACGCCGGTAACTTTGTATTCAACGATTTGTGGCAAAGGGAATACTTTACCGCCACCACGCGCGACGGCGAAATCGTATCGGCGGACTGGAAAAACCCCTCCAAAATCGAAATTATCGAGGAGGATGTCTCTGTCATCCCGTGGGAACAGGCGCGTGATATTTTCCTTCGGCAGATGGATTACATGATGTCGCCAGCCATCGAAAACGCGGATGGGTTCAGCGGCGTTATTTCCGGCTCGGAGATCGTGATCAACCGCGTGGAGCTGGGGCTTACAAAGGTATTGGTGCAAAACAGCGGCGGTTACCGCCTTGTTCCCACATGGAGCTTTTGCGGTTACGATAAAAGCGCTCTGAGTGAGGATATGAAGAAGCACAACATCGGCGCGATGACCTGCTTTGTGACGGTAAACGCCATGGACGGCAGCCTGATCGACCGCGGCCTGATGTATTGACGCGGTTCCCGTTCTCTTTGAGAATCCTTGCTTTAAACCCGCTTCCAGCGAGTCTCGTACAAATGAAGTCTCGATTGCTATCTGTCCGCGCTTGCACGCCTTTAAGGGAGTTTTTAGAACTTGCGGTTCTGAACCGCCGGAGGCATATAATGCGCCGCAGGCTCCTTGCCCTCATAGGAATACCCAAAAGCAAACATAAAATTATTTTGCTGTTTTACCTTTGTTTTTGATCATTTTCGCTTTCCCGGCAGCCTGCCTTTTCCGTGCTATATGCGGGAAAAGCGCTATTCCTCAACCGAATAAGTCTGTATCGCCCATCGCGGCCAAGCCTGTGCCTCCAATAATACCATAGCTCTTACTCCACGCAAAGCGGCCACGCCCCCGCTAATTTGCGGTTGTCATTTTCCCCATACAATAGTATACTTATTTTGTGAAAATACGGCGCGGGCCGGTTAATAGAATGTATGGGAGGATATGTAACATGCCATTAGTAACCACGACCGAAATGTTCAAAAAGGCGTATGAGGGCGGCTATGCCATAGGCGCGTTCAATGTAAACAATATGGAAATCATCCAGGGGATCGTAGAAGCGGGTGCGGAGTTAAAAGCGCCGCTTATCTTGCAGGTTTCCAAAGGCGCGCGCAACTACGCAAGCCCGGTTTACCTGAAAAAGCTGGTCGAAGCGGCCCTTGAGGTGTCCGGCCTGCCCATCTGCCTGCACCTTGACCATGGCGACAGCTATGAGACGTGTGTTTCCTGCATCGAAAGCGGGTTCACCTCCGTGATGATCGACGGCTCGCATCTGGCGTTTGAGGACAATATCGCGCTCACTAAAAAGGTCGTGGAATACGCCCACGCGCACGGGGTAGTTGTGGAAGGCGAACTCGGGCGCCTTGCCGGCGTGGAAGACGAAGTCAACGTTTCGGCGGAAGATTCCTCGTACACACAGCCGGAGGAAGTGGAAGAGTTCGTAAGTAAAACGGGCGTGGACAGCCTGGCGATCGCCATCGGCACAAGCCACGGCGCATTCAAGTTTTCCGGCGAACCTGTACTGCGCTTCGACATTCTGGATGAAGTATCAAAGAAACTGCCCGGGTTCCCTATTGTGTTGCACGGCGCTTCCTCTGTCGTTCCGGAATTTGTGGATATGATCAATAAATACGGCGGCAGTATGCCCGGCGCGCGGGGCGTGCCCGAAGACATGCTCAGAAAAGCGGCGAAAAGCGCGGTCTGCAAGATCAATATCGATTCCGACCTGCGCCTTGCAATGACAGCCACCGTGCGTAAGCATTTTGCCGAACACCCGGCGGATTTCGATCCGCGCCAATACCTTGCGCCCGCCCGCGCGGCAATCAAGGACATGGTAGCGCATAAGATCACCAAAGTGCTGGGTTCGGACGGAAAAGCGTAAGATCGGCGATGAATTGAATATAAAGAGCTTTTTGTAAGCAATCAAATTCTTGGATTTTCAGAATCTTTTTGCAAAAAAGTGAAGCCATATCGGCAAAAATATTTAAACAGCTTTTTTACCGCCATTTTTGCCGATATTGTTACACGTTCAGTTGATTTTCTGTGATACTCTACCCGTCCAATTCCTCTGCGGTCTTCTTTAGCGTCTCTGTCCCGCCCGCATTGCATGGCATATCGGGGAAATTTATGTTCCTGCCCCGTCATCCACACGGGAATGGTATTACTATTAATTAAGGAAAAAGTAAAATGGAGAAAAGATGGAAAACTCTTGCTCTGGCGCTTGCCCTGTCCATGCTGGCGGTGATTTTTGTCAGTTGCGCGCAGGAAGCGCCTGAAGTGACAGGTGGTGAAGCGGCGGGCACGGCGGGTCTGGCAGGCGCGCCGGAAGACGAGTATTACCTTATCACATACGCCACCGGCATGGAATACTGGTATCCTGTGTACGCGGGCTTCAAAGAAGCCGGCAACCACCTGGGCGTAAAAACATTCTATGCGGGTTCCGCCGAACAGGACGCCGCCGCGGAAGTACAGGTGTTTGACGAGACGCTGGCCAAAAACCCCAAAGGCATCTTTTTATCCCCCATCACGGCGGAAGCGTTTAAAGAACCTATTGACCGCGCCGTGGCGCAAGGCGTGGCCGTGGTGACATTCGCGTCCGACTCGCCAAATTCCGCGCGCCAGGGCTACATCTCCTCGGACAACGAGAGCGCAGGGCAGACGGCGGCACGGGCGATAGGCGATGAACTGGGCGGCGCGGGCAAGGTTATGGTCATGCGCAACCCCGGCCAAACCAACCATGATATCCGCTGCAACACCTTTATCAAAACGATCGAAGCGGAATATCCGGGCGTCGAAATTGTGGCGGATGAAATATCGAATCAAGATCCGGATGCAGCCTATACGGCTGTGATGACGGTGGCACAGCGCCATCCCGACCTGAGCGCCGTGTTCTCACCGGAGGTCAACTCGGGCATAGGTTCGGCCCGGGCGGCCAAAGAACTGGGCGGCGCTATCAAGTGCATCTGCGTAGGCGTAAACGCCGAGGTTCTGGACATGATCAAGGCGGACGAGTTCTGGATGGCCCTCAATCCCGACCAGGGCGTGCAGGGCTATATGGGTATGCTGATGACGTTCATGATAGCCGAGCCAGACCTGTTCAACCCCATGAATAGTAAAAAAGCGGAGGGAACAAACCCCACATACATCCCGTTTGTGGATAACGGCCTTAACCGGATCACAAAAGAGAACGCGGATTCCTACTATGTGGATCAGTACGCGACGTCGCTCGGGTACGAAGATATCGCGGATATGCTCTCGCCGGGAGACCCTTCCGCGGCATGAGCAAACATAGAAACAACAGGAAAGGAGCAATGCTGTGATAGTAGAGTTAAACAAACTGCCGCTGGGGCTTTACGAAAAGGCGATCGCTTTCTCACTCAGTTGGGAGGAAAAGCTGGAGCTGACGCGGCGTGCGGGGTACGATTTTCTGGAAATAAATGTGGATGGGTCGGAACAGCGGCTGCCGCGCATTTACGACAAAAACACGGCGGCGCGGCTTAGGGATGCCACGCGGCAGGCGGGCGTGCCGGCAAGACGGTTGACGACCTCGCAAACGGAGACCCCATAATTACCGATACCGCGGAGTTGACCACCCTTAAGG